>VAZH01000601.1 GCA_005884465.1 Alphaproteobacteria bacterium
TTCCGCCGCCCCACATCCCGTCAAACAGCTGCGCTGGAATTGCGACGACGGCGACAGCGGACAGAACGATACCAAGAACGAGCCACCAGCTCACGTCGTCGAGCAGCTCGACGAAGCCGTAACGGATGATGCGCCTTGTCGTATCAACTACGGTCTTGCCGGCGCCACGGTCCGGCAGCGAATTCGCCCCCTGGACATAGTCGTCGTGGTGATCGTGCCTGTGCGCGTGATCATGTCCTCCGGGGTCGCTTGCGTGCTGACATCGCTCGTCGCCTGCGGCCGGAGTCTTGGCGACCTCCAGCGGCGGCTCGGTTGCTTTCGAGCGCGGGGCGCCGAACAGATTCGTGGCAAGCCCGGCGGCAATCGCCGTTGCCACCCCGGCGATGGGGCGGAACACGGTCATGACCGGGTCGGTCAGCGCGTAGGTCAGGCTGATGCTGTCGACCCCGGTTTCCGGCGTTGCGACGAGGAACGCGACGGTGGCGCCCGGCGTCGCTCCCTGCTTGCGCAGCCCGAGCGCTGTTGGCAGGACGCCGCAGGAGCACAAGGGTATGGGCGCGCCGACGACCGATCCCCAGAGCACGGACTTGATCTTTCCAGTCCCGACCAGCCGGGTCAGCAGCCGGCCCGGCACGAGGATCCCGAGCATCCCGGCGAGCAGGAAGCCGAAGAGGAGGAAGACCGAAGCCTCTTCCAGGATTTCCCAGGTTTGCCGAAGGACGCCGAACAGATAGCTGATCATAATGGTCCCCTTTTCGGGGCTGCCTGGGGCCGATGGTCCGGTCCCGACCGCCTAGTGCCCGATTCCGAAGTTCGCATCACATCGCGGCGCACTCTCATGCGAACTTCGGAATCAAAGGGGCACTAGCAACTTCATGATTCGAGTGCGGCTTTTGGATTTGGAGTTCCTACACGAGCTTGCTGCACAACTGATAGGGACTGCAAAATCCGCCGCACTAGCGCCGCGGCGACGCCTTCCGCAGACGCCGCCGTCAACGCGCGTGCGTTACCGCGGCAGATATTTCTTGTTCAATGCGCAGGCCACGGAGAACTGCGGGTCGACGACGTTCGCGATATAAAGGTGAGCCGCCTGACCAAGCAATTCGACGGCGTCGTACTTCTCAAAGCCATAGTCAGTCGTGAGCCAGGTGACCATGTCGGCGCAGGCGAGGCGCAAGGCGTCGATCAGAGGTCGCGTGCTGCCGATCGACATGATCTCATTGTCGTTGATCAGGTGCGGCCAGTTGATCTTCTTGCCCTTGATCAGGTTCACGGTGAACTTGACGGTGAATGGCGTCTCGATCGCAGCACCGTCGATCTCCCCGTCGCCCTGCGCGGAGTGCCCGTCGCCCAGCATGAACAACGCCCCCGGCTCGAACACCGGGAAGTGCATGGTGACCCCCGCGACGACCTCGTTGAAGTCCATGTTCGCGCCATAGGGGCCAGGATAAAGCGAGCTGATGCACTCCTTCCCTCCCGGAGCCGTACCGATGGTGCCGAAGAACGGCCTGATCGGAACCTCGACTTTGCCGATCTTGCTGTTCGGCATGTCAAGGGTTGCGACTTTGCGGCTCTTGTCGAGATGCCAGATGAACAGACGGTCGGGGACAGGCGGCGTCACCATTGCAGTCTTGTACTCGGGCGCAAGCAGCCCGAAG
>VAZH01000602.1 GCA_005884465.1 Alphaproteobacteria bacterium
CCTTTACGAAAACACTGAAACCCTCAAGTCAAGCTTGCGGCGTGCCAAATTTCACTGTTCATCGTCAGGTCATGCTGTTTCGGCCGTTATTACCGCGCTCGTTTTTTGCAACGCATCATAGACTTTAACCTGAAGCATCGGGTACTTCGTTTTGAGTTCCCGCGCCTCCTTTTCGGCAGCTGCTTTGGTATCAAACACAGCTTTCATCTGACCATCGACCTCGATACCGAAGCCCTCGGTGATAGTGACATCAGCGCGCATGATATTTCTGGGTTTTTGCTCCTCGGTCATCGTCGTCATGGATTTTCTCATCACGGGACCTCGCCTGTTAAGTTCTAACGACCGCCGCCTTGATCGGCACTGGCTGCAAACGAGAGTGGGGGCGTTTTACCACCAACTCTTTCGCCGCGCGAAGGGTTGCAACATCGGGCCGTCGGCGACCGGCATCAGCTTCTCGCTGTGCCGGATTATTTCGGCGGCTGCAATTTCAGTGAACCATTGCCGCTCGCAAAGAATGCGTGAAGGTCGGGCATCGGAGTTTTCCGCCTGCCTCGCGACGTGAACTGACGTCACACCCAGGGAAGCGGTTAAATGAGCGATGGAGCCTCTTCCGAGGTCTCGAATGCTCAATAATTGCTTATCAGACTCTTTGCGAATTCCCCCGACTGTCTTGAGACACTCGGGGTGCATGCCTTTCACCTGGCCGGAACTTTAGTTCGCAGCTTGAAATCGCGGTTTTGCGCTCTTACATGAACGTAGTCGATGTGGATTCGTTCGGCCGGCTCTCTGCGTTCCCAACCGGTGTCAGGCCTATTCCCCGCACCCTTGAAGTTCGATGCTGCCCTCACCGCAGCCCGCCCATCGACGGTGGTGCAACACGACAATTCCTCGAATATAGGTCGCAGGGCTTACGCCGGAGCGGCATACGGATGGACATGAAAAACATTTCGGAACTTAAACCCGCAGCGGCACAGCCACGGACCGGCGCAACGCCGCGAAGACCCCAGCCCGCCCACAGAAGAAATGAATCTTCCGGGTTCCCTCGTTCCCAGGCGAGAAACGAGCAAAACGCAGAAAGAAACTATGAACGCTATCTGCTCCTGGCCCGCGCCGAAGCTCTGACGGGGGACCGGATCGCGGCGGAGAATTATTTCCAGCACGCCGAGCACTATCTCCGATCGATGTCGAACAATCGAATTAAAGGGCCGAAAAGCTGAACGGGCCCGAGGGTAAATGAACTCGTCAGCTATGCAAACAGTAACGGCTCGCCAACGCCTGCGGCCTGCTGCGACGCGCGTCATAGTTAAGGCCGCACAGCAACGCCGCACAAAGCGACTACGGGTTGCCTCATCCCCAACGGGCTGACCAAAGGAACAAAGGAACAACAATGCGCAATAGATCGCCAACCCAACCGGAACTCGACGAAGGAATACAAACGGTATTTTTTCAAATCGCCAACGGCAACGCGCGCCAGTCTTGCAGCGTGAAGACCAAGTTTCCGACGCAGCAACAGGCGTCGCGATATCTCCGTCAGAACTGGAATAAGATCGAGAAGATGGCCCGCGATTGTCTGGCCAATGGAACGATTGAAGACGGGCAGATCAAGCTCGTGATGCTTTGAAGCAGAGAACGGCTCCGAGCCCAGTTACTTGGCGGCGTGGCCGCCCTTTGCTTCCCCCACCATCACCCCCGCGGCCTTTTCGATCGGCTTGATCGCGGAGGTAAAATCGGACTCCGGGCCCATTTCGCGGATCACCACTTCCCAGAGACGCCCGACCGCCTCGGCGACCTCCATCGATAGTCCCAGCGCCTTCGCTTCTTCCAAACAGAGCCGCACGTCCTTCACCATCAGCCCGGTGGCAAAACCGAAATCGAAGGTGCGCGGCAGGATCGAGCGCGGAAACTTGTCGCGGCTCGCGGTATTCATGCCCGATCCGGCATTGATCACGTCGATCATGACGTTGGGATCGAGGCCGGATTTGACGCCCATCACCACGGCTTCGGAGGTGGCGACGATAGCGGTCGCCGACAAAAGATTGTTGGCGAGCTTCATGGTCTGCGCCGAGCCGGGTTTTTCCCCGATGAAGAATACCCTGCCGATGACGTCGAGCGCGGATTTCACCGCCTCGAAATCGATGCGAGGACCCGACACCATGACGGCGAGTGTTCCCTTTTCAGCGCCGCCGACGCCGCCGCTCACGGGGCTGTCGAGCTGCACGATGTTGCGTTTCGCCAAAAGATCGTGAATCCGCACCGCCATGTGCGAGCCGACGGTGGAGAGATCGACGAAGCGTCTTGCGCGCTTGCCTTCGAT
>VAZH01000117.1 GCA_005884465.1 Alphaproteobacteria bacterium
AATTCGATGCCGCTCAAGAAAATAGGCGGCCGGCGCCAGCATGGTGCCGATTACGAACGCCGTCATGACCGGGAGAAAAAACGCCTTGGCGACGTAGAGAACGGCGAAGACGCAGATCAGCACGAGCGTGACCAGCGCAAAGGTGACCAGCTCCGCGCGGCGAATGACCGGCGGTAGCTCGCTCTTGCTGTCAGGCAGCGGTGTCCCCACCGGTTCACTGGGAAGGCCACGTTCATTGGGAAGGACACGCAAATAGCTCTCCCCCGCGCACAACGGCGAATGTGGCTTCGCGTCGCGAAGGCGCGCTCCTGGATACTGTCCGGGGCATTAAACCTGCGCGCGGTCCAAAGGTTCCATCGCGCAAACGTGAGCGGCGCCCCGGTTGACAAGATCGTTCCCTTAAAGGGGAACCGCGACGGCTCGGGCGCGTTTGTTTGTGCAGAGCATCAGTCTGATGCCCATCGAACGGGGCGACTCATGACACAGGCACGTGAAAATCGCAGGCTACGGCCGCGCGTCACTACGGCGCTGGTCTTCGCCGGGGCTTTCTTGTCGGCGCCGGCAATTCTCTCCAACCAGGCGAATGCGCAGTTTCTCGGCTACGCACCCGCGCAGCGAAGTTCATTCCCGGCAGACAATCTCATGGCGGATGAAGGCGTGCTCCCGGAGCGGCTGCGCCGCGCCACGGTAGCCCTTGATACCCGCGAGGCGCCCGGTACCATCGTCATCGATACCGGCAACACCGTGCTGTATTACGTGCTCGGCCAGGGCCACGCCATTCGCTACGGCGTCGGTGTCGGCCGCGACGGCTTTACCTGGTCCGGCGTGCAGACGATCAGCCGGAAGGCGGAATGGCCGGATTGGTATCCGCCGGCGGAAATGGTCGCGCGCCAGCCTTATTTGCCGCGCTTTGTGGCCGGCGGCCCCGGTAATCCGCTTGGCGCTCGCGCCATGTATCTCGGGTCCAGCCAGTACCGCATTCACGGCACCAACGATCCCTCGACGATCGGCAAGTTTGTGTCGAGCGGCTGCATCCGCTTGACCAATGAAGACGTCACCGATCTGTTTAGCCGCGTCAATATCGGCACCAGGGTCGTGGTGCTGCCGAAGAACACCCCGCATCTCGAAGCAAGGGGAACGATCACCGTTCGCCCGACCGCGCCGCCGTCGCGTCCCGTCGTGACCACGTTGCCCTCGGGCCGTCAGGCGATGACTCTTTCGAGATCGTCGCTCTACTGAGTGCAAGGGATCGTCGCGGAGGCGAAGATGAACCGGAGATCGGGAAAGCAGGTGGCCTTGGGCGCGGCGGCGGCACTAGGCGTGCTGGCCTTGATCCCCGCGGCGCAAGCCCAAGACTTTTTCTCCGCATTGTTCGGCGGGTTCGGGGGCGGCCGGCCGCATGCCGTGATCCGGCTGCCGTTTGGAGGCGAGGGCAATTTCTTCGCTCCCCAATACGACCCACGTCCTCGCGTCGGCTATTACCCCGGCGGCTCGCAGGCGTATTGCGTGCGCACCTGCGACGGGCGTTATTTTCCGGTATCGGCCTCTGACAGCCAAAGCCGCGCAGCAGCATGCAGCGGCTTTTGCCCGGCGAGCGAAACCAAACTCGTCTATGGCAGCAATATCGACAACGCCGCAACGGAGAACGGCAAGCCCTATTCCGAATTGCCGAATGCGTTTCGCTACCGCAACGAGCTGGTCGCTGGATGCACCTGCAATGGGAAGGACCAGGTCGGTCTCGCGCCCGTTAGAATCGAAAACGATCCGACTCTTCGCAAGGGTGACATCGTTGCCGGTGCCGACGGGCTAATGGTTGCCGGTCGCGGCGCCGATAAACGCGGCGCATCGTTGAATTTCTCGCCGGCCTCGCACCAGATCCGCTCGCGGTATCAGCGTGTGCCGGTGGTGGCTCGGGAATAACCTGACCGCCGCGCGGGGCATTGGGCGAGACTGCTTTCGCTTCTTGCGATCTTTCAGGAGAATTCCGCATGCTTATCGGTGCACTGATTACGTTTCTCGTCGTTATTCTGATTCTCTATCTGATCAACCTGTTGCCGATCGACGGCCGCGCCAAACAAATTGCGCGCGTCGTCGTGATCATCCTCGGCGTGATTTCATTGCTGAAATACATCGCGGTATTCTGAGCCTGCGTGCTGCACTCAACCAAAAGCCTTTCCATGGCCGGTCGGAAGCCTATTTGAGCGTCTTGAACCAGTCATCCACGTCCTTGTGAACCTGATCCTTGGCGAAGCCGTAGCGCTGCTGCAGCTTGCCTTCCAGTTGGTCGCGGCGACCCTCGATCACGTTGAGATCGTCATCGGTGAGTTTGCCCCACTTCTCCTTGGCCTTGCCTTTGAACTGCTTCCAGTTGCCTTCAACCCGGTTCCAATCCATCGATATCCTCCTGTGGCGTGAGAGGAGATTCCAACGGGTTGATAATTCAAACGTTCCGGGAACCCATCGGCAAAGTGCAGGCGGGTTTTTGCGCCGGGATCGCACTCCAAGTTTTGAGTTCTTTGGAGACTAACTGGCCGCTTTCGCCTCCCGGCGCCGTTCGGTCAGGATGAATTCGGTGTAGCCGTTCGGCTGGTCGCGCCCTTTGAAGATCAGGTCGCATGCCGCCTTGAAAGCGACGCCGTCGAAACCGGGGGCCATCGGCTGGTAGAGCGGATCGCCCTTGTTCTGTCCGTCCACCACGACCGCCATCCGCTTGAGCGATTCCATCACCTGTTCCCTGGTGATGACGCCCTGATGCAGCCAGTTCGCCAGATGCTGGCTCGAGATCCGCAGCGTGGCGCGGTCCTCCATCAGCCCGACATTGTGAATGTCAGGTACCTTGGAGCAGCCGACGCCCTGATCGATCCAGCGCACGACATAGCCGAGAATGCCTTGGCAGTTGTTGTCGATTTCCTGCTTCACATCGTCCGGCGCCCAGTTCGATTTCGACACCGGGATGGTGAGAATGTCGGACAATTTGGCGCGCGGCCCGGCTTTGGCCAGTTCCTGCTGGCGCGCCTGCACGTTGACCTGATGATAGTGCAGCGCGTGCAGGGTCGCGGCGGTCGGCGACGGCACCCATGCGGTGGTGGCGCCGGCTTGCGGGTGCGCGATCTTCTGCGCCAGCATGTCCGCCATCTTGTCGGGCGCTGCCCACATGCCCTTGCCGATCTGGGCATGACCGGGCAGGCCGCAGGCGAGGCCGACGTCGACATTCCAGTCCTCGTAGGCCTTGATCCAGGGCTGGGACTTCATGTCGTTCTTGCGGATCATCGGGCCGGCTTCCATCGAAGTATGGATCTCGTCGCCGGTACGATCGAGGAAACCGGTGTTGATGAACATGATGCGCTGCGAGGCGTTCTGGATGCAGGCCTTGAGGTTGATCGTGGTGCGGCGCTCCTCGTCCATGATCCCGACCTTGATGGTGTTATCGGGCAGCGACAGCATCTCTTCGACCCGGCCGAACAGCTCGCAGGTCAGCGCGACTTCGTCTGGGCCATGCATCTTCGGCTTCACGATATAGATCGAGCCGGTGCGGCTGTTGCGGGTTTTCGAATTGCCCCTGAGATCGTGGATCGCGAGCAGGCCGGCGACGGCAGCATCGAGCATGCCTTCCGGAATTTCAGCGCCGGCGGCGTCGAGCACCGCGTCGGTGAACATGTGATGGCCGACATTGCGCATCAGCAGCAGGCTGCGGCCGTGCAGCCTGAGTTCACGTCCATCTGGCGTCTTGTAGACGCGGTCGCGGTTGAGCGCGCGCTTGACCGTCTTGCCGCTCTTCTCGAAGTCGGCGGACAAGGTGCCGTTCATCAGACCCAGCGTATTGCGATAGACCAGCACCTTGTCGTCGGCATCGGTCGCGGCGACGCTGTCTTCCATGTCGAGAATGGTGCTGACCGCGGCTTCCAGAATCATGTCGGCAACGCCGGCCGGATCGTCCTTGCCGATCATGTGGCCGCGATCGATCCTGATTTCGATGTGCAGGCCGTTGTTGACCAAAAGGATCGCGGAAGGCGCGGCCGGATCGCCCTGATAACCGGCAAACTGCGCGTTCGACTTCAGCGCCGTGGCATTGCCACTCTTCAGTTTGACCGCGAGTTGCCCCGCGATGGCGCTGTAGGAGGTCACATCGGTGTGGCTTCCGGTCGCCAGCGGCACGGCCGAATCGAGAAACGCCTTTGCCTTGGCGATGACCTTGTCGCCTCTGACCTTGTTGTAGCCCTTGCCGCTTTCGCTCGCTTCGTGCGGGATTGCGTCGGTGCCGTAAAACGCATCGTAAAGGCTGCCCCAGCGCGCGTTGGCGGCGTTCAGGGCATAGCGCGCATTGGTGAGAGGTACGACGAGCTGCGGTCCGCAAATCTTTCCGATCTCTTCGTCGACATTGGATGTCTCGACCTTCCGGTTTGGCGGCTCCGGCAGCAGATAGCCGATCTCCTTGAGAAATGCCGTGTACGCATTGAGGTCGAACGGCTTGCCCTTGTTGGCGCGGTGCCAGCCGTCGATTTTAGCCTGCAAGGTGTCGCGCACCGCGAGCAGCTCGCGGTTCCTCGGAGCAAGATCGCGGACAATGGCCGCGAACCCGGCCCAGAACGCGTCGGGGGAAATCCCGGTTTTCGCAGTGGCTTCCTTGGCGATGAAATCGAACAGGACGGGAGCGATTTTCAGTCCGTGGGCATCGATACGATTCATCATAAGGCTCTCGATAAGGCTCTCGCAGGAAGCGGCGGTTGCACGCTGTTTTCAGGGCAAAAACAAACAGCGCCGCAAGGGCGGCGTTCGAAGCCCTTTTAGCCATAAAGCCGGGGCCGTGAGAAGGCCTTTCGCTGGCCCCGTTTGCGCAAACAATGGCCGGGCGCTGGCTCAGATATTGGCAGCGAGATCGACGAGTTCGTCGAACAGAATGCCGGTCTTGGCCAGCATCCGCTCGATCTCGTCGGTTGCGTCGGGAACCGAACGCGCCGAGGTGTCGATCGTCAACTCGCTATTGGTGGGCGGCTGGTAATCGTTGCCGATGCCGGTGAACGCCTGCAGCGCACCCGTGCGCGCCTTGGCGTAATGGCCCTTGGGATCGCGGCTTTCGCATATTTCGGCAGGCGTCGCGACATAGACTTCGCGGAACAGATCGTCAGCGATGCGGCGCGCCGCGGCACGATCTTCCCCGGAGGGCGAGACCGCGGCGACGATCGCGATGTGCCCGTTGCGGGCGAGATGGGTGGCGACTTCGGCCAGCCGGCGAATATTCTCGGTGCGATCAACCGCGGAGAAACCGAGGTCGCCATTGAGGCCGGCGCGCAGCGTATCGCCGTCCAGTAATACCGGCGAACCGCCATTGCTGAACAGCCTGCGTTCCAGCGCGCGTGCCAGCGTCGATTTTCCGGAAGCCGGCAATCCTGTCAGCCAGACCACCGCGCCGTTGTGGCGATAACGCGCCGAGCGCTCGTCGGGGCGCAGCGCGGATTCCACCGGTACGATATCGACCGGAATAGCGCGTTGCCCGGCATCGACCGACAGCACCAGACCACCGCCGGCAATGCGGCCACTGACCTCGATCACCAGGCGTCCGGTGCGTGGATTGTCGGTGTAGGGATCGGCGGCGAGCGGATGCGCCAGCGAGATGTCGATCTCGCCGACATGATTGCGCGCGATCGATTTGTTCTCCACGCTCGACAATTCGCCGGGATCGACGGCTTTCTCAATGGCGACCACGGTGGCGCGGGTTTCCCTTGTGCCGAGGCGCACCAGGATGGAGGCGTCCGTCGTCAGCGGTTTGTCGTGCAGCCAGAAAATGCGCGCGCGGATTCGGCGGGTATCGCGCGGGCTATCTCCGACATGGGCGATGACGTCGCCGCGCTCGATGAACAGTTCGCGATCGAGCGTAATTCCAACCGACCGCCCGGCGGTCTGCACGCCTTTGACGGGAGTTGCCGGCCAACCCTCGACGGTCCTGATCTTGGCGATCTTGCCCGCCGGCATGATGACGATCTCGTCTCCGGCGGCAAGGCTGCCGGACTCGATGCGGCCCGCCACGATGCGGCGGTCATCGAATTTGTAGATCGCCTGCACCGGCAGCCGCAGCGCAAGCGCTTGCAGCGGCCGCGCCGGCTCAAGGGCGTCGAGCGCCTCGACCACGGTAGGACCGCGATACCATCGGATTTTCGCCGTGCGCCCGGCAACGCCGTCGCCGTCGCGCGCTGAAATCGGAATGACCGCCGTGGGCGTGACGCCGAGACCGGTCAGATGCGCGGAAATCTCGTTCTTGATTTCCTCAAATCGCGCCGCGCTGAAATCGACCCGGTCCATCTTGTTGACGACAACAGCGACCTGCTTGACGCCAAGCAAGTGCAGCAGGTAGCCGTGGCGCCGGGTCTGGTCGCGCACGCCTTCCAGCGCGTCGATGATCAGCAGCGCGCCGTCGGCCTGCGAGGCGCCGGTGATCATGTTGCGCAAGAATTCGGCGTGGCCCGGCGCGTCGATCAGCACCACGTCGCGGGATCTGGTACGGAAGCGAATCTGCGTGGTGTCGATGGTGATGCCCTGATCGCGCTCGGTCTGTAGCGCGTCCAAAAGAAACGACCATTCGAACGGCATGCCGCGCCGCGCGCTGACGGATTTGAGCATTTCGAGCTTGCCGTCGGGCAGGCTGCCGGTTTCGTGCAACAGCCGCCCGACCAGTGTGGACTTGCCATGGTCGACATGACCGACAATGACGATGCGAACCTGCGGACGCGTGGTGCCGTTGGGCGTCGCTGCGATCGCTGCCGGGATGACCATGTTCATCTGATCACTCACTCGAGGTCGGTTCAGAGATAGCCGGCGACGCGCAGCCGCTCGAAGGCGTCTTCGGTTTCGTGATCCAGCGCGCGGCCCGCACGTTCCGGCACCTTGGTGCCGTCGAGCTCGGTCAGGATTTCCTCGATGCTGGACGCAGTGGAGACCACGGGATTGGTAATGTCGGCGTCGCCCAGCGAACGATAGCGCTTGCCGTCTTTGGCGAGATAAAGCGGGATGATCGGGATGTTTTCGCGCTTGGTGTAGGCCCAGATATCGGCTTCGGTCCAATGCAGAATGGGGTGAATGCGCAAATGCGCGCCCGGCGGCGGCGAGGCGTTGAACTGGTCCCAGAATTCCGGTGGCTGGTCGCGCACGTCCCACCCGCCTTCGGTGCCGCGCGGCGAGAACACCCGCTCCTTGGCGCGGGTGGCTTCTTCGTCGCGGCGGATGCCGGCGATCAAACCGTCGAAACCATATTTGGCGAGCGCGAGTTTTAGCCCGTCGGTCTTGCGCGCGGCGGATCGCGCGGCCGGCGGCAAGGTCGGATCAATGGTTTCCAGCGGCGGGCAGGGTTCGATCTTCAGATCGAGCTGCCATTCCTCGCCGTAGCGATCGCGAAACGAATACATCTCCGGAAATTTCTTTCCGGTATCGACGTGCAATGCAGGGAACGGCACGCGGCCGAAGAACGCCTTGCGTGCCAGCCAGATCATCACGTTGGAATCTTTGCCGAGCGACCACAACAGCGCGAGCTTCTTCAGGCGCGCGAAGGCTTCCCGGAAAATGTAGATGCTCTGCGCCTCGAGCGCGTCGAGGTGATCCATGGCGGGCTGATGGGAGCGTGCATCGGTCGAGATTTGCCCGACCAGAGATCCCTCGGTCGGGCCGTTCCAACGCAACTGGTCCATGGCGGAATCCTTGTCGAGAAGATGCATCTCTGGACCTTGGCCTTTGGGGGGCGAAACTTCTATAGTTGCACCGCAATGGAGAAGAAATAATTTTCTCTTTGCGGGCGTTGAACGAGACATATATAGAAAATAATTCCAGTCAACCCCATAAGTTGGGGAAGCGAGTGCCGCATGCGATTCCTGCCGGTATTTCTCGATCTGCAAGCCGGTCCCGTGCTGCTCATTGGCGCCGGCGAACTGGCGCGGGCGAAACTGCGCCTGCTGGCAGCGGCGGGCGCGCGCATTCGCTGGTACACGACCGATGGCAATCACGATGTAAGCGGCTTAGAGCCCGCCGACGCGGCGCGAATTGAGCTCGCCCAAGGCGATCCATTGGCTGCCGATCTTTCCGGAGTGATTGCAATTCTGTGTGCGGGCGCCGGCGACATCGGGACTGCGATGTCGGCGCGGGCAAAGGCCGTCGGTCTGCCCGTGAATGTGATGGACGATCTTTCGCATTCGACTTTCATTTTTCCTGCCATCGTCGATCGCGGTGACGTGGTCGTCGCCATCGGCACCGGCGGAGCTTCGCCGGTGGTGGCGCGCCGCGTGCGCGAGCGCATCGAAGCGGTGCTGCCGGCTCGTGTCGGCGATCTCGCCAGCTTTATCGGGCGCTGGCGCAAACTGATCCACAATCGCATTCCGGAATTCACGCTGCGCCGCCGCTTCTGGGAGCGCGTGGTCGATGGCCCGATCGGCGCGCTGGTTCTCGCCGGGCGCAAGGACGAAGCCGAAGCCGCGCTGAAAGATATCTCCGATCCCACCGCCTTTGCGGGCGGGTTAGCCTCAGGCCGCGCGGAGGGCAAGGTCACGCTGGTTGGCGCTGGCCCGGGCGATCCGGATTTATTGACCATCAGGGCGCTGCGCGCGCTGCAGGATGCCGACGTCATCTTTTACGATGAGCTGGTCTCACCGGAAATTCTCGATCGCGCGCGCCGCGATGCGTCGCGCGTGCCGGTCGGCCGCCGCGTCGGAAAGCCGGGCATCGGCCAGCACGCCATCAACAAGCTGATGGTTGAAGCCGCAAGGTCGGGGCAGCGCGTGGTGCGCCTCAAGGGCGGCGATCCCTTCGTGTTCGGCCGCGGCGGCGAGGAAGTCGAAGCGTTGCGGGAGGCCGGCGTCGCCTATTCGGTGGTGCCGGGAATTACCGCAGGCCTTGGCGCCGCCGCACAATTCGAGGTGCCGCTCACTTTCCGCCACGAGGCGCTGCGCATCACCTTCCTCACCGCCCACAAGGCCAAGGACGCGCAAACCGTCGACTGGTCGACGCTGACGGACGAGAAGATGACGGTCGTCGTCTATATGGGGATGACGGCTGCGCCATCGGTTCGCGCCGGGCTGCTCGCCGCAGGACGCTCGCCGCAAACCCCGGTCGGGGTGTTCGCGCGGGTGACGCGGCCGGATGTGCAAGCCGCTGTCGGAACGCTCGATGAATTGCCCGCGCTGGTCGAACAGATCGATGGCGGTCCGGCCATTCTCATTATCGGCGACGTGGTCGCGCACTCCGCGCCATGGCGTCAGCCAAATCTCAATCATGTGATCACCCAACTGCTGGAAGCTGCCGAATGACCTCTCCGCTTGAACAAAAGAAAATCAGAATCACCGGCCCGTCGGTGGTGACCGCCAATCGCACCTGGGATGGCGTGGTGATCTACCGCACCGCTCAGCAGGGATGGTCGGCGGAGCTGTCGGACGCCGCGATCGTACGCACCTCCGAGGAGGCGCGAGCGCTGCTCACCGAATCGGTCGCCGACGATGTCGGCGCGATCGGCGCCTACGTCGCGCCCGTGGAGGTCAAGGACACCGGCGCGATAACGCCCGGCAATCTGCGTGAACATATCCGGCTCCAGGGCGTCACCATCGAGCTTCCGGTTCCGGCATAAGGCCACTCTCATGTATGCATATGACGAACTCGATCGCACGATCATCAACGAACGTGTTTCTGAATTTCGCGATCAGGTGAAGCGGCGGCTGTCCGGCGAGCTCACCGAGGACGAATTCAAGATGTTGCGGCTGCAGAACGGCGTCTATCTGCAATTGCACGCCTATATGTTCCGCGTGGCGATCCCCTACGGAACGCTGTCGACAAAGCAATTGCGTGCGCTCGCGCATGTCGCGCGGCGCTATGACCGCGGTTACGGCCACTTCACCACGCGGCAGAACATCCAGTTCAACTGGATCAAGCTCGCCGAGCTGCCCGATGCGCTCGCCGATCTCGCCGAAGTCGGCATCCACGCCATGCAGACTTCAGGCAACAACACGCGCAACGTCACGTCGGACCAATGGGCCGGTGTGGCCCCCGGCGAGGTCGAAGATCCCCGTATCTGGTCCGAGCTGTTGCGGCAGTACACGACGCTGCATCCGGAATTCTCCTTCCTGCCGCGCAAGTTCAAATTCGCCATCACCGCGTCGGATCACGATCGCGCGGCGATCAAGGTGCACGATATCGGCCTGCGGCTTTACAAGAACGCTGAAGGCGAGACCGGATTCGAGGTGCTGGTCGGCGGCGGGCTCGGCCGTACCCCCTTCATCGGCAAGACCATCAAGCCGTTCGTTCACGGCCATGATCTCCTCAGTTACGTCGAAGCGATCCTGCGCGTCTACAACCAGTACGGCCGCCGCGACAACATCTACAAGGCCCGCATCAAGATCCTGGTACATGAACTCGGCATCGAGAAATTCGCGCAGGAAGTTGAAGAAGAGTGGCTGCAGATGCGCGACAGCGCGCTGGCGATCGATGATGCCGTCATCGAGGACATCCGTTCGCGTTTCAGCTATCCGGCCTACGAAAAGCTGCCGCATATGCCGGAGGAGTTGAAGAAGGCGGCGCATGATCCGCATTTCGAGGCATGGCGGAAGAACTCGGTCTTCCCGCACAAGGTGCCCGGCTACGCCATCGTGACGCTGTCGCTGAAGCCGGTCGGTGGACCGCCCGGCGACGCCACCGCCGACCAGATGGACGCCATCGCCGATCTGGCCGAAAAGTACTCCT
>VAZH01000118.1 GCA_005884465.1 Alphaproteobacteria bacterium
CCTCGCCGCGACATCGCGGCCAAGTAATCGCACGCTTCTCGCGCCTGGGCGAGACGACCCTGAAACGGACCGGTATCTGTTCCCGGTCGCTGTCGCGCTGAAGCATCATACTTCACTAGGCGCGATCCCCGAGATGTTATATTGTAACGTCCTCACTGGTCTTCAGACCCTTCGCTTAAGGCGCGTGCCGGCATGAAATGGTTCCGATCAAACGTCAGACACGGATCGCGGCTCGCGCTTTTTGCGCTCGCGATCCAGGTTCTGCTGTCGTTCGGACATTTCCACGTCAGCGGCGCGCAGGCGACGCCCGCGTTGATGGACGAGAGCCAACCGGGGCTTCACGATACCGTTGGATGTGCGGCCACTTCTTTGGATGCCTGGGCCGGAGCTTCGCACGAGGACGCATTTCGCGTGGTCGGGCTAAAGACCTCCGACCATGAGTCCGACGGCCGGCCAACCGATGACTGCGCCATCTGTGCCGTCATGGCGCTGGCCAACGCGCTGGTGGTGGCAACACCGTCCTATCTGCCGGGCCCTCAACCCGCTTCATCCCTGTATTTAATGACCGACGCCGAGTTCATCGCGCTGAACTCCGCCCGCGTCGTTTTTCAATCTCGCGCGCCGCCCATCTCCTGATATTGATCGCTCTGCGAGAGCGCTTCGGCATCGCGGGTTCGCAGCCCAATGCGGCCCGCACCGCGGCATTTCACTCGGCATCCGGCAACAATTGCGACTGGCGGATGCATGCATCACAAATTGAATGATTCACTACTGGACCGAAGTATGAACATGTCACCATTTCGAGCGACATTTGCTGTAATTTTCGCGCTGACGATGCTGTCGCTGGCATCGCCGTCATCGGCGCAGCAAAATGCGGCTCCGCTTCAGCAATCCCCCGCGCTGTCGCAACCTGCACCAGTGCCAGCGCCATCGGCGGCCGTTCCTTCCGCACCAACGCCTGCCGCCTCTGACGCGACGGCAACTCCCGCCGATGGCAGCAGATCGCTGAAATCGACAACTGTCGCGCTGCGCGAGTTGTCGCCCTGGTCGATGTTTGTGTCGGCGGATATTTTGGTCAAGGCGGTCATGATCGGCCTTGCCTTTGCCTCGCTGGTGACCTGGACCATCTTCATCGCAAAAATGATCGAACTGTCGCTGATCCAGCGCAAGTTGCACGCAGCACTCGGCGCGATCAGCGACGCAAGATCGCTGGCGGAAGCGCAGTTCGCGCTCGGCGCCAAGGGCAGCGTGTTGTCGTCGTTGTTGTCGGCGGCGATGCGCGAGGCGCGGCTGTCGGCCGGAATTTCCAGCGACGCCGGGATCAAGGAGCGGGCGGCATCGAGCTTTGCCGAGATCGTACGCGCCGAAGCGCGCCGGATCCGGCTCGGCATGGGAGTGCTCGCGACCATCGGCGCGACGTCGCCGTTTGTCGGGCTGTTCGGCACGGTGTGGGGCATCATGAACAGCTTTATCGGAATCTCGAAATCGCAGACGACCAATCTTGCCGTCGTAGCACCTGGTATTGCCGAGGCGCTGCTCGCCACCGCGTTCGGTCTCGCCGCGGCGATCCCGGCCGTCATCATCTACAATCATTTCACGCGGATGACGAAAGGCTATCTCGAACTGGTCGGCCGGTCGTCGGGCGCGGCAGCGCGGCTGCTGTCGCGCGATCTCGATCGCACCCACGGTAGCTCGCATTCGCGCGCGGCGGAGTAGACCATGGGTGCATCGATTGCAGATACCGAACTGGATGATGACGGCGATTTCGCGGAAACCCATGAGATCAACGTCACGCCGTTCATCGACGTCATCCTGGTTCTTCTGATTATCTTCATGGTGGCGGCGCCGCTGTCGACCGTCGATCTTCCGATCGATCTGCCGACCTCGACCGCGACCCCGCAGAAGAAGCCGGACAAGCCGACTTATGTCAGCATCAACCCGGATCTGGCGGTGGCGATCGGAGAAACTCAGGTCAAACGCGTCGATCTGGTTCGCAGCCTCGACGCGATGGCGGACAGCAGCAAGGATCGCTTCATTTTCCTGCGGGCCGACCGCGCCGTGCCCTACGGCGAATTGATGGACGTGCTGGAGATCCTGCGCGCGGGAGGCTATTCAAAGATCAAGCTGGTGGCGCTGGAGGGCGTTCCGGAAACGTCTGCGCCGCCGCCGGCGCCTGCAAATCCCAAACCTTGAGCGGCTGACTTGATCAAGATGTCCGACCTCGACAGCGAGCAAGCACCTTCCCGGCGGCTGTGGATTCTCGCCGCAGTGGGTGCGCTTGCGCTTCACGTCGGTGGCGGCGCGCTCGCGGTGGCGCATTTGCAGACCGACGATCTCGACGAATCCCTCGGTGCGCCGGCGATCGAGATCGGGCTGGAATTGATGTCGCCCCGCCTTGAAGCCAGCGATCTGCCGCCGGGTCCGGACACCGATGCTTCCGTGGCTTCGCCAGCACTTGCCGAGCAGAAGGCCGAGCTCCAAGAGACCGAGCTGCCGAAGGCCGTTCCGACCGAGGCCGACGATCCCGATCGGGTGGTGACGCCGAAGGATTCCAACAAGCCCAAGGAGGAAGATTCGAAAATCGCCGCGGTACAGGCCACTGCCTCTACGGAATCGGTTGCCGCTGAGGCGACCGCGACGCCGAGCTCGGAGGCCATCCGGAAGGGGCCGCGCTCGATCGCTCCTGCGCAGGGCATCGGTGAAAGCGCACGGCGCGCGCGCCTCACCTGGCAGAAGGAATTGATGGCTCATCTGGAGAAGCACAAACGCTATCCGGCGGCGCGCACGCAAAAGAGCGCCGAGATACTTGTCGGCTTCGCGCTGGACCGGATGGGTCATGTTCTCTCGACCAGCCTTGTCAAGGGATCCGGCGACAAGGCGTTCGACGAAGCGGCGCTGGCGATGGTGCGGCACTCCGACCCGGTCCCGCAGCCCCCGCCGCTCGTCGCCGATGAGGGACTGAGTTTTACCCTTCCGGTGATTTTCAAGGTCAAGGGCAAGAGCTAAATGCAAACCGGGAAGTGAACGTCGCCTGCGCAACAGACCGGTCGCGGAGAGCAATTTCTTCCAAGTTTAAGTGCAGGACCTGTGATCCCATCGAGTTCGCAAAGACGCGGAGAAGCTCGATGAACATAGCTTCCAGCAAATTGATTTCGGTTCTGCACGCCGAGAAGCCGGCAGCGGACCGAGCGGAAAAGTTGCAGCTTTATGGCAGGTTCATTGGGGATTGGGAGACAAAGATCATCGCCCATGCCCCCGTTGGCGCGCGCCATGAAGGTTCGGGCGAAATCCATTTCGGCTGGATTCTCGAAGGCCGGGCCATTCAGGACGTCTGGATGATCCCGCGGCTGGCTGAGCGCCCGAATGCGCCGCCTTTTCCGGTCGCCGGCAACTGGTTTGGAACGACCATCAGGGTCTACGACCCCGATATCGATGCCTGGCGTATCTATTGGATCGATCCGGCAAGAAATGTCTTTCGGCAGCAACTCGGTCGACAGCGCGGAGACGACGTCGTGCAGGAGGGCAAGACTGAGACGGGCGCGCTGTCGCGATGGAGCTTTACCAACATCACGCCCAATTCATTTCATTGGTTGGGTGAGTCATCCGCAAGCGGCGACGGCTCATGGCAATTGGTTGTGGAGGTGCTGGCGCAACGCAAACCGGCTTAGCGCGGGCTCGCACGCGACCGAAACGGCTATGGCATCACTGCAGCAGATATCTGATGCCGACATAGACGACGACAAGGCAGGCGAATATCAGGGCGACGGGAAGCCTGGGTTTCGCGTCCGGGGCGCGCGCAGGCTGCCGCTGGACGGGCTTCCGTTGGGCGGGTGGGCGTTTGAACGCGGTAACATTTCCCTTTGTCCGATCCTTCGAACGGGTGGGAAGGTCGGGCGGCGTGCCAGCCCCGCCCATTTCACCGTAATAGCTCCTGTAAATGAGATTAATGGTGGCCTCGGTAGCCTCCGGCTCCATCATCTCCTTGAGCAGCGTCTTGTAGCTCTCCAGGAAGGTCTGGGCCTCGGCGGGCAACGAGGAAGCGCCGTTCAACTTCGCCATCATTTTCCAGGTCGCAAAATCGGCACGGGCCCGGGTGTCGGCACGTCGCGCAATCAACATGTCGGCAGCTTTGATCGCCATGCCCTCAGCCTTTTCGCCCTTCCTACCCGTTGCCCGTTACCACCAGAAGTAGCCGGATCAGGTAGCCGGTCGATGTCCGCAGTATCGCCGAGATAACATCAAGATTTAGACCGAACTGCGAACCTGCCAAGGGCAGAACGATCAGAAATCCGATCAGGATCAGCATCCCGTAGGGTTCCAGCCGGGAAAGGGGGAGGGCGAGCCACCTCGGCAGCAACCCGACCGCGACCCGGCCGCCGTCCAGCGGAGGGATCGGAAGCATGTTGAACACCGCAAGCACGACATTGATGACAACCGTATTTTTGAGGTTGTCGGCCACCCATTGCGCAGCACTCGCGGGAACAAGGGGGAGGAGATGAAACGCCGCCGCCGCGAACAGAGCGAGGGCAATATTGGTAGCAGGTCCGGCCAGCGCCACCAAAACCATGCCGATCCGCGGGTTACGAAGGGCGCGAAAATTCACCGGCACCGGCTTGGCGTAGCCGAACAGAAACGGCGAATGTGCAAGCAGCAGCATCGCCGGTAACACCAGCGTGCCAAACGGGTCGATGTGCTTGAGTGGATTGAAGCTGACGCGGCCCAATTCCCAGGCCGTCTTGTCGCCGAGTTGGTGGGCCACGAAACCGTGGGCCGCCTCGTGGAATGTGATGGCGATGACGAGCGGCAAGACCCAGACCGATACGTCGTAGGGGGTGATGTTCAAAGGATGTCCTGATCGGTTCGAGTCCAGCGAGGCTACCATGTACTCATGAACGGTCGGCGCCAACAGGGCGCCCTCAGGGAGCCGTCCCCGGATATTGCGGCAGGCCGTCGTCGATCCTTACCCAATCCATTTTTTCCGTGATCCACATGTGATCGGTCGGCGCAAAAGCGTTGCGGTCATCGAACGCCGCCAGTGCAACGCCGGCAACCGCCGGCGTCCTTCGCCAGGCAAACAGGCGGGTGCCGCAGATCTTGCAGAAGATCCGGTCGAGCGCCTCCGATGAGGCATAGCGGGCTATCTCGCCTTCAACGGTCAGGGCCTTTTGGTCGAACGGCGCGCGGGCAAAGAACGGCGATCCCATCGCCTTCTGGCAATTGCGGCAATGGCAGATACGGACATTGATCGGCTCGCCCTCGCACCTGAACCGAACCGCGCCGCACAGACATCCGCCTTCCCTGATCATGGCATCTCCGCTGGCAGTTCCCTAAAGGCGTGGACTCATAAGCGCAGAGTCAGAAACGGATGGAGTTGCACAGGCAGGCCATCGGCGTCCACCGCCGGGTGCCGCATTCGTCCTTGCTGCCTGATCGTATTCTCTGTGACGTCCATCACGTTCTCGAACGAGAACAATCGGTATTGCCTCGCTCGTCGAGAGGGACGCGGTTGCCCGAGGAGGCTCCCCAGTCGCCGACCGTAAACGCTAACGGAATGGAGAAAGCCATGAAGATAAGTCTTGCCACTGCTATCGCCTTGACCATGGCCGTCACCTCTGCTCATGCCGGCCAGGTCCCGAATGGGCTTTCCAACAACGGCCTGGCCTTGAACGGCGTAACGACGAACGGCCTCTGGGCGAACGGCCTCACGCAGAACGGCCTCTGGTCGAACGGCGTCTGGCAAAACGGCGTCTACGAGAACGGCCTGGCCTTGAAAGGCCGGACTTCGACTGGGGCTCGTCCGGAGGCCTTTGCTGGTCAGCGGGCGATCGGCTCCGCTGACCTCATTGCGATTGAGCTGCCCCGCTGACGCAGACGAATCCGCCTGTTGTTTCGCCGTGATCGGGCGCTCGGCAATGCGGGCGTCCGTCCGAAGCAGGCGACAGGGACAAGCGCTGATGGTAACATCAATTTGTTACTGGATCGCTGGGTCATTCCGGTGCTCGACACACGTCATCACGCAGTCATCGTCGCCGTCCTTACCTTGGCGGTCGCGCCCTTGTGGTTGAAGCCGGCTGTTGCACAGCCGTCTATTGTCAACACCGAGGTGTCGGGAACTGGTTTCCGGATAACGCTATCGGACGGTTCAGTGACGCAAGGAACGAGCCTCGCGGGCGCGGTGCTGGTTTTCGATATCGATGGCAAGCCGGTCCGTGTCCGCATCGCTGCCATTACGCCGGATCAGAATGACAAAGCCTTGCTGCTGCACGATTTGCGCGTCGATGGCACAGACGCGCCACTTTGCAGGCCCGACCCTGACGGCAAGCAGCTCGGCTTTCCGCTTGCCGGCCGCACCGCGCCGGACGGGCGCTTTGTCGAAGCAGGCCCTGGTGTCTTCGAGTTAGTGTGTACCTCGGGCGCCCAGGGCAAGTGTGTGCGATTCGGCTATCATCCGTGGGAGAGCGCCCCCGACGGCAGGCCGATGCGCGATTACTTTGACGCCTGCGTGCGCATGCTTCGGGCGGACTATTGCGGCGATGGTCACGGTTGGACGCGCGACGGAACGTTCGTTGATATCTGGGACGATCACGGTATCCAGAAGACGGACGCAACGAGCAATCCGACGCTTACCTTCGAGGCCGGGTGGAGGCCCGACGGCGCGATTTGCGTTGCCCACACGCGCATCCCCGAGAACATCACGCTCGACAGGCTCAAGGCATTGTGCCCGCGGCTTGCGATCGTGCCGAGCTGTGATGAAACATCAGCGCGTGCTGCCGGCGCGCTGTTATTCAATCGATCGCGATGACGCGGCTAGTAAGTCGCGCGGCCGCCGGAAATGTCGAACACCGCGCCGGTGGAAAACGCGCAATCCTCAGACGCCAGCCACGCCGCCATCGCCGCGAGTTCTTCCACCAGAACAAAACGTCCTTTCGGAATCTTCGACAGCATGAAGTCGATGTGCTGCTGCGTCAGCTGATCGAAGATCGCCGTTTTGGCCGCGGCGGGGGTCACGGCGTTGACCGCGATTTCGTATCCGGCGAGTTCCTTGCCGAGCGATTTTGTCAGTGCGATCAGGCCGGCCTTCGAGGCCGAATAATGCGCGGCGTTCGGATTGCCCTCCTTGCCGGCGATCGAGGCGATGTTGACGATACGGCCGTAATTCTGCTTGACCATGTCCGGCACGATCGCCTTGCAGCAGATGAAGGGCCCGTCGAGATTGATGCGCAAGACCTTGCGCCACTCGTCGAGGTCGGTCTCCCATACCGTTTTGTTGACGCCGGCAATGCCGGCATTGTTGACGAGAATGTCGATCCTGCCGAACGCTTGGAGCGTCGCGTCTCGCGTCTTTTCGACCGCCGCGAGATCGGAAACGTCGACCTTGAACGCGGTGACCGCATTGCCGATTTCTTTAGCCGTTCTCTCGGCGAGCGGCTGGTCATGATCCCAGATCGCGACCTTTGCGCCGGAAGCAACGAAGCGCTCGGTGATGGCCCGCCCAAAACCCTGCGCGCCGCCGGTAACGATGGCGCAGCGCCCGTCCAGATCGATCTTGTTCATGGGCCAACTCCTTCTTCTCAATCCGTTTTATGCGAGCTAGTCCACCCCGTCATTCCGGGATGGTCCGAAGGACCAGACCCAGAATCTCGAGATTCCGGGTTCGCGTCTTCGACGCGCCCCGGAACGACGTCACAGCGTCCAGCCGCCATCGATGATATGCGCGACACCGGTCGTGAACGCGCTCTCGTCGCTGGCGAGGTAAACGGCGAGCGAGGCGATTTCCTCCGCCGTGCCGAGCCGTCCCATCGGCTGCCGGCTCACGAACATCTCCCGACCTTGCGGACCCGCCGCGGCGGCACGGTTCAGCATCGACGGCGTCTCGATGGTGCCGGGGCAGATACAATTGCAACGGATGCCCCTGGTGATGAAATCGACAGCCACCGCGCGGGTCAGCGCCGCGACCGCGGCCTTGGTGGCGCCGTAGACGTAACGGTTGGGCGCGGCCTTGAAAACGCCGGCGGCAGACGAAATGTTCACGATCGAGCCTTGGCCACTTTCCAGCATGCCCGGCAGAAACGCCCGGATCGTCCGGTGCATCGACTTGACATTGAGGTCGAACGAAAAATCCCAGTCCTCGTCGGAACAGTCCAGCACCGTGCCGTGATGCACGAAGCCGGCCGCGTTGAGCAGGATGTCGATCTTGCCGACGCGTTTTGCCATTGCGGCGACGGCCGCGGTGTCGCGCACGTCGAGCCGCGCCACTTCCGAGACGCCGTCGTTCTTGAGGGACGCGAGGCCTTTCTCGTCGATATCGGTTGCAAACACGCTCGCGCCTTCGCGTGCAAAAGCGGCGGCGGCGGCGCGGCCAATGCCTGCCGCGCCCGCGGTCACGAATGCGCGCTTGCCCTTGAGGCGGTCTCCCATGTCGTTCTCCCGTAATCTCACTGGTCATACGCGGGCTTGACCCGCGTATCCATCGTCTTTGAAGAGTGATTGATTGCCGGGTCAAGCCCGGCAATGACGAGGGTCATGCTAATGATTATCCCGCGCCACGCCGACGCGGCCGGCGATGTCGTGATAGCGGGTTGCGAACTCCATGCAGGCGCCGGTGGCCTGCTGACCTACCGTTGAGCGATAGAGTTCCTGCCACGGCGTTTGGTTGGCCGGATACGGGAAGCCGCCGCGCGCTTTAAGTTCGGCGCGCCGCCGCTTCAGCTCTTCCTCGGATATCAGGATGTTGGCGCTGCCCTTGTTGAGGTCGATGCGGACCTTGTCGCCGGTCTTGAGGATCGCCAATCCGCCGTCGGCGGCGGCTTCCGGCGTAGCGTTGAGGATCGACGGCGAGCCTGACGTGCCGGACTGGCGGCCGTCGCCGATGCAGGGCAGGGACAGGATGCCGCGTTTGATCAGCGCCGCCGGCGGCTGCATGTTCACGACCTCGGCG
>VAZH01000597.1 GCA_005884465.1 Alphaproteobacteria bacterium
AAGATCGAGGGCGCCGAAGTCGAGGATGTCGTCATGGGTTGCGCGATGCAACAGGGTACCACGGGCACCAACATTGCGCGGAAGGCGCTGCTACGTGCCGGGCTTCCGGTGAGCGTGGCCGGAACGACCATCGATCGCCAATGCGCGTCCGGCCTTCAGGCGATTGCCTTGGCTGCGCGGTCCGTGATTTTCGACGGTGTGGAAGTCGCCATCGGTGGCGGTGGCGAGTCGATCAGCCTGGTGCAGAACAACCAGATGAACAATTTTCATGCCGTCGATCCGGAACTGCTCGCCATGAAGGGCGACGCATACATGGCGATGCTGGATACGGCCGAGATCGTGGCCAAGCGCTACGACATCTCGCGCGAACGTCAGGACGAGTACAGCCTTGAAAGCCAGCGCCGGACGGCCGCTGCGCAACAGGGCGGCCGCTTCAACGACGAACTTGCACCGATCAGGACAACAATGGCAGTCACCGACAAGGCGACCAGTGCCCTGTCATATCGGGAAGTGACGCTGTCGGCTGACGAAGGGCCGCGTCCCGATACGACCGCTGAGGCTCTCGCAGGCGTCAAGCCGGCCAAGGGGCCGGGCTTCACCATCACTGGCGGCAATGCGAGTCAGCTCTCCGATGGCGCGAGTGCCGCTGTCATCATGAGCGACAAGCTGGCGGCGCAGAAGGGGCTGAAGCCGCTCGGCATTTTCCGCGGGTTTGTCGCGGCAGGCTGCGAGCCGGACGAGATGGGAGTGGGGCCGGTCTACGCCGTGCCCCGGCTACTCAAGCGTCACGGACTCAAGATCGACGATATCGACCTCTGGGAATTGAACGAGGCTTTCGCGGTACAAGTGATCTATTGCCGCGACAAGCTCGGGATCGATCCGGAAAAGCTCAACGTCAATGGCGGCTCGATCGCAGTCGGGCATCCCTACGGCATGACTGGAGCGCGGCTGACCGGCCACGCTCTGATTGAGGGCCGTCGGCGCAAGGCGAAATATGCCGTCGTCACCATGTGTGTCGGCGGCGGCATGGGGGCCGCGGGGCTTCTGGAAATCGTCCATTGAGAAAAAAAGCGCGACAGAAAAGCAGGAGCTCCTCGTGAAAACAGCAATTACTGAATTGTTCGGCATCGAACATCCCATCATTCAGGGCGGCATGCATTATGTGGGCTTTGCCGAAATGGCAGCGGCTGTGTCCAATGCTGGCGGCCTCGGCCTCATCACCGGATTGACGCAAAGGACGCCTGAACTGCTCGCAAAGGAGATCACTCGCTGTCACGAAATGACGGATAAGCCATTCGGGGTGAATCTGACCTTTCTGCCGACGTTCAGCGCACCTCCCTATCCGGAATACATTGCAGCCATCAGGGAAGGCGGCATCAGGATCGTCGAAACCGCAGGGCGGAGCCCCGAGCAGTACATGCCGGCCTTAAAAGCGGCAGGCATCAAGGTCATTCACAAATGCACCTCGGTTCGCCACTCGTTGAAGGCCGAGCAGATCGGTTGCGACGCCGTCAGCGTCGATGGCTTCGAATGCGGTGGCCATCCCGGCGAAGACGATATGCCCAACATGATCCTGTTGCCGCGTGCAGCCGAGGAACTGAAGATACCGTTCGTTGCCTCCGGCGGTATGGCGGACGCGCGCAGCCTGGTCGCGGCGCTGGCGATGGGCGCCGCCGGCATGAACATGGGAACGCGCTTTATCGCTACCAAGGAAGCGCCGGTACACCAGAACGTCAAGGATGCGCTGGTGAAGGCAACGGAACTCGACACCCGTCTGGTCATGCGCGGGCTCCGGAATACCGAGCGCGTTTTGAACAACAAGGGCGTTGAGCAGCTGCTCGAAATCGAACGAGCCAAGGGCAAGCAACTCAAGATCGAGGATATCCACGATCAGGTGGCGGGCGTCTATCCCAAGGTGATGATCGACGGCGATATGGATGCTGGCGCCTGGAGTTGCGGCATGGTCGCGGGCCTCATTCACGACATTCCGACGGTCAAGGAACTGATCGATCGCATCATGGCGGATGCCGAACGTATCATCCGTCAGCGTCTGACTGGCTTCCTTGATGATGCCGGGAAGAGGCCGGCTGCCGCTCTGGCGATCGCCTAATCTTTCCGAGCGAAATATAGCTGCGGGGGGAATTCATGGATCTGACCGACTTCCACTATTACGAACCATCGAAGGGTCACGGGCTCAGACATAATCCATTCAACGCGATTGTCGCGCCGCGTCCGATTGGCTGGA
>VAZH01000598.1 GCA_005884465.1 Alphaproteobacteria bacterium
CGGCTTACGTCGTGCATCGTGACAGTCAGCGCACGCCCGATGAGGTGTCGCATTATATCGCCGCCGTTCACGCGCTGATCCGCGACGCGAGCGCAGCCAGGGAGGACGCCTATTTCGGCAGGGATCTTTCGGACCAGCCGCGTATGTGGACGGCCGCGCAGCGGGAGGCGGAATTCGACCCCGAGGTCGCGCTGGCGACCTTCGCTACACCCGAGGTGGCCATAGATCCCGTGGCGCTGGCGCAATTCCTGCGCGACCGGATAAGTGCTGACCGGCGGATCGATGTGCGACTGAGCCATGAAGTCTTGTCGGTCGAGGACAGTGATGGTCTTGATGTCTCAATGGATACGTCAAGCGGAGTTGTCCGAGAGCGGTTCGATCATGTCGTCAATGCGCTGTGGGATGGACGATTTGCCATCAACGAAAAGCGTGGGTTGCGGCCGGAAAGGCCATGGCTGCATCGGCTAAAATACGGCGTCAGCTTCCGCTTGCCGTCAGGCGCGAAGTTGCCGCCGAGCGCCACTTTCGTGTCTGGTCCGTTCGGCGAAGTGGTCAGCTACGATGATGGCCTGACGTATCTCACCTGGTATCCCGTTTGCTTGCAGGGAATCTCGAAAGATGTGACGCCGCCTGAATGGGCCACTTACCCCGCAGAGCCGCTCCGCTCGCATCTGGTGGAGGGAACGCTGGAAGCCATGGCGCAATTCGTGCCGTCGCTTCGTGCTCTCGATCCGCGGGAGTTGAAGGACGTCACCGTCAAGGGCGGCGTCATCGTCGCATGGGGCCAGACCGACATTTACGATCCGGCCAGCGAATTGCACCGCCGCTTCGAAATCGGCGTCACTTCGACGGGTCGATTTCACTCCATCGATCCGGGCAAACTCACAATGGCACCCTATTTCGCGGATATTTGCGCGGGCCGCATCCTGGAGGGTAGCAGGCATTGAATAGTCCGCTGGTGACCGTCGGTGTGCCCGTCTATCGAGGACAGCAGGAACTCCCGGTTACACTGGAGTGTCTGAGAACCCAGACCTATCCAAATCTGGATGTGCTGATCTCCGTCGACGCCGCCGACCAGGAGAGCGCAACAGCGTGTGAACCGTTCCTGCGCCGGGACGCCCGGTTTCGGATGCAGATCCAGCCCTCACGCCTCGGTTGGGCCGGGAACACCGATTGGACCATGCGGGAACGACGCGGGGAATTCTATATTTTTCAGCAGCATGACGATCAGGTGTCGCCGACCTACGTCGCCGACCTGGTCGAGGCTGCATCGCGCACGCCCAACGCGGCGATCTGCTTTGCCGAAGTGCATACCAGCGGTCTTCGAACCATGGTCAGTCGCGGGTTTCAACTATCGGGGGCGTCGATCGAACGCGCTCTGGCCTATCTGGAAACCCTGGACTGCGTGCCGTTTCGCGGTCTGATCCGCGGCTCGGCGCTCGCTTCCACATCAGGCTTGTTGCTAAGCGATTTCGATCCGTTCGATAGCTGCGGCACGGAAATACGGTTTATGGCGCAACTCGCTCTGTGGGGCGAATTTCGCTTCGTGCCGGGTCCGATCTACTACAAACGCCTGCACGGCGCCAATTTGCATTTGAAGCGGCAAAACTGGTCCGAGCATCAGAAACAGCTGGCATGGGCCTCGCTGGCCGCATGGATGATCGAAGTGGTTGCACCGGCAGGACGCGATCCGGAGGAACGGCGGCGGTTGTTTGACACCGTCCTGGCCCGCTTTCTTGTGCCGAATGCTCCATGGAAAT
>VAZH01000599.1 GCA_005884465.1 Alphaproteobacteria bacterium
GCTCGGTGACGGCATCGATCAGCAAAGGGCCAGCATCGGATCGGACGATCTCATTGACCAATGCGACCGCCCGGTCTGGGCCTTCCGCAAACAGCGGGCCGATATGCCGGGCTTTGCGGCCGTCGCGGACGAGAGCAACCGCGTCGCTATTCGACAACAGCCGCGAACCGGGTCGTCCGCTCAGTTCTGTCAACAAAGCGCTGCGATCGAAGCCCATTGCACCGACATCGCGCGCAATGAATCGTTTGAGGTCACAGGGTGGCAGTTGAAGTGCGCCGGCGGGTCGCGTTGAATTCCCAAAACGAAATCGCCGCAACTGCAGCGTCGGCGTAAACCCCAGTGGACCGTAGACCGCCGCGCCCGCCGGCGTCGCATCGAGCCACGTCGTAAAACCTTGCTTGGACGCGGCATCGAGACATGCATCGACCAGCCTGGTCGCAAGTCCGCGGCGGCGCGAGCTTGCCGTCACCAGCACCATGCTGATCCAGGCATTACCGGAGCTGTAGGGCAATAGCGCCGCGGTCGCGATCAGACGGCCATCATTGTCACGCGCGCCGAACCCGGTTCCCTGAGTCAGAAAAAAACGCCAGTCGGCCTCGTTCTGATTCCACTGCGCCTCTGTCGACAGCGCAAGCCCGCCAAGTGCGTCGTCCGGACCGAGCCGCAAAATTCCGACCTGATCAGTAGCGGCCATCGCGCACCTCGTATTTGGTGGGCTTGCCGAGACTTGGCATCGCGCGGGCGACCCAATCCGCGGTCCACTTGATCAGTTGCTTGGTGTCGACGATCGGCAGGCCGAACAGTTTGACGGCCTGCGAGGTATCGGTGAGCCAGGCGGTCGGCTGCTCGCTGCCGACAATGATCGGCTCGCGGCCGAGCCGCGCGCCGAGTTTTGCCGCGAGATCGCGCACGCTCAAAATTTCGTGGCCGCTGACATTGATCGGCGAGGTCGGCGTCTCGCAATGCGCGAGGCAGCGCAGCGCCTGTATGGACGCGTCGCCTTGCCAGATGAAATTGACCTGGCCGAGGCTGACGTCGATCGCTTTGCCCTGCAAGATCTTTGTCGCGATGTCATGCAGCACGCCATATCGCATGTCGATCGCGTAGTTCAGCCGAAACAATCGCCCGGGCGTCGAAAATTTGCGCGAGAAATACTCGAACATGCGCTCGCGTCCGACGCAGGATTGCGCGTATTCGCCGGGCGGATCGGGCGCCACGTTTTCATCGGCGCCCTTTCCGTTCACCGGCACGAACGGATAGACGCAGCCGGTCGAGAACGCCACGATCCGCGAATCCGAAAAAGCCTGCGCGACCAGGGCTGGAACGTGGGCGTTCATCGCCCAGGTCAGCGACAGATCGCCCTCGGCGCCAAACTTGCGTCCGGCCATAAAGACGATGTTTTGTGTTTTCGGCAGCGCCTTGATCGCGGCCTCGTCGAGCAGGTCGCAACTAATCGTCTCGATGCCGCGGGCCTCGAGCCAGGTTTTTACCGAGGGATCGCTAAAGCGCGCAACGCCGATGATGCGGCGGCCGGGCAGGGCAGCCTTGGCGAGGCCGGCGAGCGTCGGTCCCATCTTGCCGGCGACGCCGAGGATCATGATGTCGCCATCGACCTTTTGCAGGTCGTCGATCAGCGCCTGACTCGGGCGGCACAGCAGCTCGTCAAGGGCTGCGATATCGAAAATCGTTTCCGGCAGAGTGTCGCGCGTGAGCAGCATATCTTTTTCCTGATCTCTCATTGCAGCCGGACGTCCCTGACCACGAACAGCCGTTCGAGGCCAAGCACCAGGCCATACAGCGTCACCCCCAGCAACGTCAAAAGCACAACCGCCATTACCATGGCCGGCGTGTCGAGCGAGGACTGCACCTGAATCATGAGGTAGCCGAGCCCGCGTTCGGACGCGATGAACTCGCCGACGATGGCGCCGGCGACCGCAAGAATGGCGCCGACCTTCATGCCGGAAAACACGTAAGGCAGCGAGCCCGGCAGTTGAATCTTGCGAAACAGGGTCCAGCGC
Organism: Alphaproteobacteria bacterium; assembly: GCA_005884465.1. Lineage (GTDB taxonomy): Bacteria > Pseudomonadota > Alphaproteobacteria > Rhizobiales > Xanthobacteraceae > Bradyrhizobium. The sequence continues at coordinate 2,019 of VAZH01000599.1, forward strand.
GAGCCGCGCAGCGATTTCACAAGGTCCAGCAGATCGGGTTCGACCTCGCTCAACCCGCGCGCGGTCGTCAGCAGGATCGGAAAAAAGCAGATGCTGAATGCAATCAGGATGTTGGCAAAAATCCCGTAGCTGAACCAGACGATGAACAGCGGACCGAGCGCCACTTTCGGGATCATGTTCAGCGTCACGAACAGCGGCAGCAACAACAGGCTCACCAGCGGCGACCAGCAGAACAAGACCGCCAGCGTGATGCCGACAAAGGCGCCGAGGCAGAAGCCGCCGAGGATTTCCACCGCGGTGACGAGGAGGTTGGAGAGCCACGCGTATTTCGCCGACGTCAGCGTTGCGAGGGTGGCAAGCGGCGAGGGCAGAATGAATTTCGGCACGTGAAAGGCGTCGACC
>VAZH01000600.1 GCA_005884465.1 Alphaproteobacteria bacterium
CGAGCGACTGCACCAATCGCAGATGAGGCTTGCTTGTTGGCGAACCCTGCATCTATCGCCTTTGGCGACAAACAGGTAAGACATTCGTTCCCGATCGTCGAAGCGTTTCCCAATGCTTTCTTGGGCGTTCTGCTGGAGGACGCAGATTATCAAGTCATAGGCCGCGTTTCGCGCGGAGAGAAGTTCGACCGCATTTATGAGCGTGCCGTTCTCACGGGCCGGACGCACTCACTATTGGAAGAGCTCGGCTGGAAAGTTCCAGAAATGGCCGAGGCTATCCACACCGAGGCCCTAAGCCTGAGTCGCGCGTCGCATGAGAAGCGAGCGGCATTGGTGTGTCTACTGACGGCGGCGTGCGCATTGGTCGGCAACGCTGAATATGTTGGTGATGCGCTCGGCGGTTGGATTTGTTTGCCCCCTCAAAAACTGTGGGCGCCGTGGGCGAGACTTGCGATGATGCAACGCCAGGCAACGCTGCAAAGCGTACGGCCACCCTTTTTGTCGGCGCCAATGCTAGTGTCGCCCCATGACATCCCTTGAAAAGATCGGGCGCGGTCCGGTCGCGGCGGCGACGTCCGGCAATCGCCTCGCGCACGAGTTGACCGAGACGCTCAAGCTGGCGGTGCCGATGGCGCTGACGCAGCTCGGGCAGATCGCGATGATGACGACCGATCTTGCGCTGATCGGGCGCCTCGGAGATGAGGCCGTCGCCGCGGCGGCGCTGGCGCATACGGTATTCTTCGTCAGCTTCACCTTCGGAATGGGACTGATGTCCGCCGTGGCACCGCTGGCCGCGCAAGCATTCGGCGCCCGCAACCCGCGCCTGGTTCGGCGCTCGCTTCGCGTCGGGCTTTGGGCGGGCTTGCTGATTTCCCTGCCGATGATGGCGTTTCCGCTGTACGGCGAACAGATCCTTGTGATGCTCGGCCAGGCGCCAGCGACCGCGCGTCTCGCGCAACAATATCTGTTCGGCCTGGCGTGGGGCATCACGCCGGCACTCTGGTTCCTGGCGATCCGCAGCTTCATGGGCGCGGTCAACCGGCCGGAGCCGGGACTGTGGATCACGCTGGCCGCGATCCCGGCCAATGCCGTGCTGGTCTATCTCCTGATCCATGGCGAACTGGGATTGCCGCGGCTGGAGCTGTTCGGCGCCGGCCTCGGCTCTACCATCATCGATTTCGGCATGCTTCTGGCAGCGCTCTGGATTGCCTATGGCCGCCGGCCGTTCAGGAAATATCACGTACTCGGGCACGTCTGGCGCATCGATTGGACGCTGCTGCGGCAACTGATCGTGATCGGCGCTCCGATCTCCATCGCGTTCCTGCTGGAATATGGCCTGTTCGCCGCGGCGGCGCTTTTGATGGGCCTGATCGGCACCACCGCGCTGGCGGCGCATCAGATCGCGCTGCAGATCGCGGCGATTTTGTTCATGGTGCCGTTCGGTATCGGGATGGCAGCTACCGTGCGGGTCGGTCACGCCGTCGGACGCGGTGATGCGCCGGCGGTGAAACGCGCAGGCTTTGTGGCGACCGGTCTCGGAATCGTCTTTATGGCTGCCATGACGCTGGCCGTGATCCTCGGCCGATTTGCAGTCGCGCGATTCTTCTTCGGCGAGGCTGCCGCGAGCGCTGGCGAGGCCGTCGACCTCACCGCGACGCTTTTGATGGTCGGGGCGACGTTCTTTGTCGCCGACGGCATTCAGGCAGTCGCGGCAGGCGCGCTGCGCGGCCTGAACGACACGCGAGTGCCGCTGGTATTCGCCGCGATCAGCTACTGGGTGATCGGATTTACCGCCGCCTACGGGCTCGCCTTCCGGGCTGGATTTGGCGCTGTCGGCGTCTGGATCGGGCTGTCGTGCGGAACCGCGGTTTATGCCATTCTCCTCGTCTTGCGTTTCCGGCGGCTTGCCAGTCATCCGGAATTCGCCACGTCCGCACCGGCGTGGCGATGAAAGTCCGCAAGGTCGATCCGAATGTTGACAGCGGCGCGCTACTCGCCGGCGCGCAGTTCGTCGATGCCTACAGCATCGCGATTGAGGGTGCCGCGCTTGATGCGCGGCAGGCGGCTGAGAAAATGCTGGCGCCCGCGCCGCGGTGGATCGGGGCGCTGCTCGCTTTGCGCAATTTTCTGGTGGCACCGTTTGGCCTGAAAACGTCGGCGCCGGACGAGCCCGGCG
>VAZH01000119.1 GCA_005884465.1 Alphaproteobacteria bacterium
TGCCAAAGGTGCGGCGCTTGCCGCGCAGCACGCCGGCTACCCAGGCCGGCTTGGTGGCAAAATCGAACAATTTCGCCAGCGTCCACTCCGGCGGCACCGTCATGCCGTTCTTGATGTCGGCGTGGCGTTGCCCGATCACCTGCAGGTCGACGGTCAAGACCAGCGCGCTGCATTTTGCGGCGATCGCGCGCTCGATCAGCGCCTTGATGAAGCCGCGGTCCTTCATGACGTAAAGCTGAAACCAGAATGGCTTGGCGACGTTGGCGGCGACGTCTTCGATCGAGCAGATCGACATCGTGCTCAGCGTGAACGGAATGCCGGCCGCCTGTGCTGCGCGGCAGGCGATGATTTCGCCGTCGCCATGTTGCAGGCCCAGTAATCCGACCGGCGCGAGAATCAGCGGCATCGACGCGGGCTCGCCGAGAATCGCGGTGGAGAGATCGCGTTTGGAGACATCGACCAGTACGCGTTGGCGAAACTTGATCGCTTCGAGATCGGCGCGGTTGGCGCGCAGCGTGTCCTCGGAATAAGAACCGCGATCGGCGTAGTCGAAAAACACTTTCGGCACGCGGCGCATGTGCAGCTGGCGCAGATCCTCGATACAGGTGACATGTTTCATGGACGTTTCCGGCCCTTCTTGTATTTATCGCCTTGACGGCTCATCTAGCATGGCTGGGCCATCCGCCAAATTGCGCTGCGGAAACGGGGTAGCAACCAGGAGGGCAGCTATGACCGGACCACGCTCCGCGCCCGAGAACGCCAAAAGCGCCGAGAAACGCCGGCTGGAGGAGGCCTTGGAGGAGGGGCTGGAAGAGACCTTTCCGGCTTCGGACCCGGTCAATGTCACCCAGCCACCGCCGTCGAAAGACGACCGTCACATCAAACGCAAGGGTTGATTCAGCTGCGCCCTATGGTCGGTTTCCGGCATAATGCGTTCGTTAACAATACCTTAGCGGCCAGCCGCCGGATTGACCGCCGGTAATGATTCATCATATCTTTTGAAGCCATTTTGGCGTTGAAAGCATTATAAGCCTACACGCTATGATGGCGGGCGTTCGGGGCTTCTTGGCGGGTGGCGTGAGGAAGCCTGGGCGATACTGGGGGTTATATGAGCCGCAAATATTTCGGTACGGATGGGATTCGGGGCCGTGCCAACGGTCTGATCACCCCGGAGCTGGCGCTCAAAGTCGGGCAGGCGGCCGGATTGGTGTTTCAGCGCGGCGACCATCGCCATCGCGTCGTTATCGGCAAGGATACGCGTCTTTCCGGCTACATGATCGAATACGCGATGGTGGCCGGTTTTACCTCGGTCGGCATGGACGTGCTGCTGCTCGGCCCGATACCGACCCCGGCGGTGGCGATGCTGACCAAGTCGATGCGCGCCGATCTCGGCGTGATGATTTCGGCCTCGCATAATCTGTTCGAAGACAACGGCATCAAGCTGTTCGGACCGCAGGGCTTCAAATTATCCGACGATGTCGAAAAGCAGATCGAGCAGCTGATGGACGAGAGGCTCGACAAGCGCTTGGCGCAGAGCGCCAGTCTCGGGCGCGCGCGCCGCATCGACGGCGTCCATGACCGCTATATTGAATTCGCCAAGCGCACGCTGCCGCGCGATCTCAGCCTCGACGGCTTGCGCGTGGTGGTCGATTGCGCCAATGGCGCGGCCTATCGGGTGGTGCCGGAAGCGCTGTGGGAGCTGGGCGCCGATGTTATTTCGATCGGCGTCGAGCCGGATGGATTCAACATCAACAAGGAATGCGGATCGACCTCGCCGGAAGCCCTGAGCCGCAAGGTGCGCGAAATGCGCGCCGACATCGGCATCGCGCTCGATGGCGACGCCGATCGGGTCATCCTGGCCGATGAACGCGGGCACCTGGTCGATGGCGACCAGCTGCTCGCGGTGATTGCACAAAGCTGGAAGGAAGACGGCCGCCTCGCCAAGCCGGGGATCGTCGCGACCGTGATGTCGAATCTGGGATTGGAGCGTTTCCTCGAAGGCCAGGGTATCGAGCTCGTGCGCACGCCGGTCGGCGATCGCTACGTGCTCGAACGGATGCTGAGCGGCGGCTACAACCTCGGCGGCGAGCCCTCCGGTCACATCATTCTGTCGGACTACGCCACCACCGGCGACGGTTTTGTCGCGGCGCTGCAGGTGCTCGCGGTGGTGCAAAAACTTCGCCGCCCGGTGTCGGAGGTCTGTCACCGCTTCGACCCGTTGCCGCAGATCCTGAAGAACGTGCGCTATCGCAGCGGCAAGCCGCTCGACGACGCCGAGGTCAAATCGGCCATCGACGCCGGCGAAAAACGGCTCAACGGCCATGGCCGCTTGCTGGTCCGCTCGTCCGGCACCGAGCCTGTGATCCGCGTGATGGGCGAGGGCGACGACCGCATCCTGGTCGAGGAAGTGGTCGATCACATCGTGACCGCGCTCGGCCAGGCCTCGGCCTGATCGCAGATCGCATCGCAGCCATTATCTTATGGTGCTGGTCGGGGCCCCGCGACCATCGTAGGAAACCTGTGTCGCCTGCGAATCTTCTCTCGGGAATCGTGCCTTGAACAAGCCTGTCATCGTCTCCGAAGAAGCGCTGGTCGCGCCGGTGATCGTGCCGGATGTGACCTCGCCTTCCGTCGCCAAGGCCACCGCCGCGGGGCCGGCTTACATCGTGCTCGGCGGCATCAGCCTGTCGCATTTCCTCAACGACACCATGCAGTCGCTGATTCCATCGGTCTATCCGATCCTGAAAGAGAGTTATGCGCTCGACTTCGCGCAGATCGGACTGATCACGCTGGCGTTCCAGTTCACCGCGTCGCTGCTGCAGCCGGTAGTCGGACATTTCACCGACCGCAAGGCGCAGCCGTTTTCGCTCGCCCTTGGCATGGGATTTACCTTCTTCGGCCTGCTGCTGCTCTCGATCGCGCAGCATTACGCCGTCATCCTGGTCGCGGCGGCCTTGGTCGGGTTGGGCTCGGCGGTTTTCCATCCGGAATCGGCGCGGATCGCGCGGCTCGCCTCCGGCGGGCGCTACGGCTTCGCGCAATCGGTGTTTCAGGTCGGCGGCAGTTTCGGAACCTCGATGGGTCCGCTGCTCGCGGCCTTGATCGTGGTGCCGTTCGGCCAGCCGAGCATCGCCTGGTTTTGCTCGATCGCATTCGTGGCGATCGTTATCCTGTGGCGGATCGGGTATTGGTACAAACCGCAGATCACGGCAAAAAAGATGGCGCCGCCTGCCGCGCATCCGGACGCGCCGAATTCCCGCCGGGTGATGATCGCGCTTGGGGTGCTGGTGCTGCTGCTGTTCTCCAAGCAGCTCTATGTGGCGAGCCTGTCGAGCTATTACATATTCTATCTGATCGACAAGTTCGCGGTCTCGACCCAGGCCGCCCAGCTCTATCTCTTCATCTTCCTGGCGTCGAACGCGGCGGGGGCCTTGTTCGGTGGACCGCTGGGCGATCGTTTCGGCCGCAAATACGTGATCTGGTTCTCGATCCTCGGCGCGCTGCCGTTCACGCTGGCGCTGCCCTATGCCGGCTTGTACGCCAGCGCGGTGCTGACCGTGTTCATCGGCTTTATCATCTCGTCGGCGACTTCGTCGATCATCGTGTTCGCGCAGGAATTGATGCCGCACCGCTTCGGGATGATCTCCGGGGTGTTCTTCGGATTTGCGTTCGGCATCGGCGGCCTCGGCGCCGCCGTGCTGGGCAAGATCGCCGACCATACCGGCATTGCGTTCGTCTATCAGGTCTGCGCTTTGCTGCCGGCGATCGGCCTGCTCGCCGTGTTCCTGCCGAAGATGCCGACAGCCGCGCGCTGACCCGGCCGAGCCGCACAAACCCTTCGGGCTTTTTATCAATACATTGTTAGCGATTGTGGTGAGTTCGCCATTTTTCGTGCAGTCGATTCCGCCGACGAAAAACAAATCTTCAGAGATTATCAACCTTAAAAATTAAGGTTAAGCGGCGCTTAAGGATTCGGTGCCATCGTCCGGCGGTGAGTTCTGGGATGTGAGGCCTCCGTTGCCTGCCTCACCGCACAAAAGGGCGAAGCCAATGCGTAGCGTTAAGTCTCTGGTTGCCGCCGGAGCGGCATCGTTGTTGTCGTCGATGGCGTTTGCCGCGGACATGACCATCGCGCCGCCGCCAATGTATGTCCCGCCACCGGTCGAGGATTTCGGCGGGTGGTATCTGCGCGGCGATATCGGATTCAGCAATCAGCGCGTCAAGCGGCTGAATAACGCGCTCGACGCCGCCAACACTTCGTCAAGCCAGCGCTTGGGCTTTAACACCGCCGGTATCTTCGGCCTTGGCGCCGGTTATAAGTTCAATCCCTGGTTCCGCGGGGATATTACCGGCGAGTATCGCGGCAATTCGAATTTCGACGGCTTTGATCTCATCAGCTTTCCCGGGGGCTTCGGCGCTCATACTTATCACGCCACCAAATCCGAATGGCTGGCTCTTGCCAACGCTTATGTCGACCTCGGCACCTGGTGGGGCGTAACGCCGTTCGTCGGCGCCGGCGCCGGCGGGGCGCGGGTCTCGATTGCAAACTTCAGCGACCTGACCGTCACCAGCGCCGGCGTAGCGCCGGGGCTGGCATTCGGCGACAATGTGTCGAGATGGAATTTCGCCTGGGCGCTTCATGCAGGCCTTGCTTACAGGGTCTCGCCGAATTTCACCGTCGAACTCGCATATCGCTATCTCGATATGGGCGACGGCCTGACCGGCGATCTCAGGGCCCCGGACGGCACCAACACCATCGTCAATCCGACGACGTTCAAAAGCCTTACCTCGCATGATCTCAAAATGGGCGTGCGATGGCAGCTCGACAGCCCGCCCGCCGACGTGCCGCCGCTGCGCAGGGGCTGATCGGCAACCTATCCATCTTAAGACTTCTTAACGGCGCGGGATCTTCCCGCGCCGTTTTGCCTGGCGCGGGAGGCATGATTTTCGAAAAAGGATTTCGCCTTTCGGGACAGGATCATGCCGATCGCAGCGCGGCGACAACGATTGGTTAAGGTTAACAGGCGATGATCAGCGCCGGGTTGAAGGGTCCGATGGAGCGTAGCGATGCGTAGGTTTCTGCTGGCGGCGGTGATGCTCGGAGCGGCGGCCGGCGCGCAGGCGGCCGACATGCCCGATCTTCCGATTCTTCGCGGGGCGTTCACCGAAGGGCCGACCGCGGCCCCGGTCAACTGGCAGGGCTATTACATCGGCGGGCAAGGAAGCTACGGATCAATCACGTCAAAGCTGCGGTCTGGCAACGGCCTGCCATCGGCGTTCGTCCCGCCAGCCTGGCAACCGTCAGGACAGCTGAACGGCGAAAATGGCGGCGGTGGCGCATTTGCCGGTTACAATTCGCAATGGGACGATGTCGTCGTTGGCATCGAAGCAAACTATCTGCATGGCGGATTGCGCGCGTCCTCCAGTTCTCCGGGGGTTACCGTCGTCAACAACATTACTGCAGTGACCAGTTCCAACGAGACGGTGCAGGTGTCGGACTTTGGTTCGTTGCGCGTTCGTGGCGCCTACGTCATCGGATGCTTCCTGCCTTATCTATTTGGCGGCGCCGGGTTTGGTAGCCAGACCGTCGAAGGCAGCTTTTCGGCTGTTCCTCCGGTGGTTCCGGCGTGGACCGCCGGCAGGACGAAACTAGTGTATGGATACTCCCTGGGTTTCGGTGTCGACATCATGCTGACGGGAGGATTGTTCGCACGAGTTGAATACGAATATCTGCGTGTGACGTCGAATTTCGAATCCAATGTCAACAGCGTGCATGCGGGTATCGGTTACAAATTCTGATCCCGCCGTCTAACTTGTCCTTCTGCTCCTGTTGACAGAATTGCCTTGGACTGTTGCAGTGTCGCCGTAACCACGGCGGCGGCCACCATGAAAATCTATGGCGATACCAATTCGGGCAATTGCCTGAAAGTAAAATGGGTCTGCGACAGGCTGGCGCTGCCCTACACATGGATCGAGATCAACACGCTCAACGGTGAGAGCCGCACGCCCGAGTTTCTCAAGCTGAACGGAGCCGGGCAGGTGCCGACCGTCGTGCTCGACGACGGCCGCCCCTTGGCACAGTCCAACGGCATCATCCGATATCTCGCGCGCGGCAGCGATCTCATCCCGACCGATGCCTATGACGCAGCCAAAATGGATGAATGGCTATTCTGGGAACAGAACAGCCACGAGCCCTTCGTCGCAGGGTGCCGATTCCAGACCGTCTATCTCGGCAAGCCGCTGTCCGATCTCGATCCGGAAAAGGTCAAGCGGGGCTATGCCGCACTGGCGCGGATGGAGCATCATCTGGCGGCGACGCGGTTTTTCGTCGGCGAGGGGCTCTCTCTCGCCGACGTCGCGCTGCTGGCTTATACGAGGCTGGCGCATGAGGGCGGTTTCCACCTCGACGGCTATGCCGCCGTGCGGCGCTGGATCGGCGAGGCCGAACGGTCTCTTGGCCTGCCGCCGGCGCGCTGAGGTCAACTGGAATTATCATGGCCGGGAGTTCTTCGATTACCATCCGGCGCGCGCGCCGCGACGACGTCGGTGTCATCGTGGCGATGCTGGCGGACGATCCGCTCGGCAGCGCCCGCGAACGCCTCGAAGACCCGCTGCCGCCGTCATATTTCCACGCCTTCGAAGCGCTCGCCAACGCTTCCCGCATCCAGCTTGTGGTCGCGGAGGATGGTGCAGGCGCCGTCGTTGGCTGCCTGCAGCTCTGCATCCTGCCGGGGCTAAGCTCGCAGGGCGCCTCGCGCGGCCTGATCGAGGATGTTCGCGTCGCCACCCATTGCCGCAGCCGCGGCATCGGAGAGCGCATGGTGCAATGGGCCATCGCGGAAGCGCGCGCCAGGGGCTGCAAGCTGGTCGAACTGCTCACCCATAACACCCGCGTCGACGCGCAGCGATTCTACGCGCGATTGGGATTTCAGCCGAGCCATGTCGGGATGACGCTGCGATTTTGACACAGTCATCCGGGCGGCGTTGCGTCCATTGCGAAACGTGTTTTGCCATTCATTCCGGTTAACGCGCGATAAACTAACTGGCCCTTCGTAATTTTTTTTGCGAAGCGATCCATGACAACCTGACGTTTGCCGTGGGGCGGCTCGGGCAGCTTGGGGATCCCAGATGAAAAATTATTCGATTGTCAGGATCGGCAACGAGTACGTCGTGCAGGCGAACGAAAAGAGCGTCCTGAAAATCTCCAGCAGGAGAAGGGCGGCCAGGCTTGTCACCGATGCGGCCGAATTGTTGGATTCGCAGTCGTCCCCGCTTGCGCCACCGGACGCGGATGCGGAGCCATCAACCGCCCGTGATACCGGCGTCATACCTGATCCACCCGAAGTTCCTTGACCATTTAAGCTGATTCCCTTATGCACCGCGGCGGGAAACCTCTCCCCACCGAGAGGCAGCTATCTGGAAGGATAGATCATGACTGCAGCGAAGCCCGCTCTGCGGCCGAATGTGCCGCATTTTTCGTCCGGCCCCTGTGCCAAGCGCCCCGGCTGGAACGCCCAAAATCTCAAAGACGCCGCCCTCGGCCGTTCGCACCGCGCGAAAATCGGCAAGGCCAAGCTCAAGCTCGCGATCGAATTGACGCGCGAAGTGCTTGAAGTGCCAGCCGGTTACAGGATCGGCATCGTGCCGGCATCCGACACCGGCGCGGTCGAAATGGCGCTATGGTCGTTGCTTGGCGCGCGGCCGGTGACCACGATCGCCTGGGAATCCTTCGGCGAAGGCTGGGTCAACGACATCGTCAAGGAGCTAAAGCTCAAGGATTTAACCAAGCTGCATGCCGGCTATGGCGAAATCCCCGACCTGAGCAAGGCGGATCCCGCTTCCGACATCGTCTTCACCTGGAACGGCACCACCTCGGGCGTCCGCGTCCCCAATGCCGACTGGATCAGCGCGACGCGCGAAGGCCTCACCATCTGCGATGCGACCTCGGCGGCGTTCGCGCAGGAACTCGACTGGCCCAAGCTCGACGTGGTGACGTTCTCCTGGCAAAAGGCGCTGGGCGGCGAGGCCGCGCATGGCATGCTGGTGCTCTCACCGCGCGCGGTGGAGCGGCTCGAGAGCTACAAGCCGGCATGGCCGCTGCCGAAAATCTTCCGCATGACCAAGGGCGGCAAGCTCAACGAAGGTATCTTCGAGGGCGAAACCATCAACACGCCGTCGATGCTGTGCGTCGAGGATTATCTCGACGCGCTGAACTGGGCGAAATCGATTGGCGGCCTCAAAGCCCTGATCGCGCGCGCCGACGCCAACACCAAGGTGCTCGCCGACTGGAAGGCGAAAACGCCGTGGATCGATTTCCTGGCGAAGGACCCGGCGATGCGTTCCAATACCTCGGTGTGCATGAAGGTGGTCGATCCTGCGATCACCGCGCTTAACCCGGACGCGCAGGCCGACTTCGCCAAGAAGCTGGTGGCGTTGGTGGAGAAGGAAGGCGCCGGTTACGATTTCGCGCATTATCGCGATGCGCCGGCGGGTCTTCGCATCTGGTGCGGCGCCACGGCGGAGGCAAAGGACGTCGCGCTGCTGACGCAGTGGATCGACTGGGCGTTCGCCGAGACCAAGGCGGCGCTTCCGAAAGCGGCATGAATTCTCTCAATGGTCGTCCCGGGCAAGCGGCCCTTCGCCGCGCGACCCGGGACCCATAACCACCGTCACGGAGTATGGGTCCCGGCTCTTCGCGCCAAGCGGCGCTTCGGCCGGTACGACGTTTCATTTTTCCAAAGGAAAATCCCAATGCCCAAACCCAAAGTTCTCATTTCAGACGCGTTGTCGCCCGCCGCCGTGCAGATCTTCAAGGACCGCGGTATCGATGTCGATTTCCAGCCCAATCTCGGCAAGGACAAGGAAAAACTCGCCGAGATCATCGGCGATTACGATGGGCTTGCGATCCGCTCCGCCACCAAGGCCACTGCGAAAATCCTGGAGAGGGCAAAGCGGCTGAAGGTGATCGGCCGCGCCGGCATCGGCGTCGATAATGTCGAGATACCGGCCGCTACCGCCAAGGGCATTATCGTGATGAACACGCCGTTCGGCAATTCGATCACCACAGCCGAACACGCCATCACCCTGATGCTGGCGCTGGCGCGCGAAATTCCGCAGGCCGATGCGTCGACGCAGGCCGGCAAGTGGGAGAAGAACCGCTTCATGGGGGTCGAGATCACCGCCAAGACGCTCGGGGTGATCGGCTGCGGCAATATCGGCTCGATCGTGGCCGACCGCGCGCTCGGTCTGCGCATGAAAGTGATCGCATTCGATCCGTTCCTGTCGCTGGAGCGCGCCAAGGATATCGGGGTCGAAAAGGTCGATCTCGACGATCTGCTCAAGCGCGCCGATTTTATCACGCTGCATACGCCGCTGACCGAGAAAACGAAAAACATCATCGACGCGGCGGCACTGGCGAAGATGAAAAAGGGCGTGCGCCTCATCAATTGCGCCCGCGGCGGCCTGGTCGACGAGCAGGCGCTGATCGACGCGCTAAATTCCGGGCACGTCGCCGGCGCGGCCTTCGACGTGTTCACGGAGGAGCCGGCCACCTCCAACGTGCTGTTCGGCCATCCCAACGTGATCTGCACGCCGCACCTTGGAGCCGCGACCACCGAGGCGCAGGAGAATGTGGCGCTGCAGGTGGCCGAGCAGATGTCGGACTATCTCCTGAGCGGCGCGATCTCCAACGCGGTGAATTTCCCCTCGATCACGGCGGAAGAGGCGCCGAAGCTGAAACCGTTCATCGCGCTTGCCGAAAAGCTCGGCTCGTTCGCAGGCCAGCTCACCGAAACCGGCATCCTGAAGGTGCAGATCACCTATGAGGGCCACGTCGCTGAAATGAAGATCAAGGCGCTGACCTCGGCGGCGCTGTCGGGCCTGCTGCGGCCGATGCTGGGCGACGTCAACGTGGTCTCGGCGCCGGTGGTTGCCAAGGAGCGCGGCATGGTGGTCGACGAGATCGTGCGCGCGTCGCAGAGCGATTACGAAAGCCTGATCACGGTCACCATCACCACCGAGCGCCAGGAGCGCTCGGTGTCGGGCACGGTCTATGCCGATGGCAAGCCGCGGCTGGTGGATATCAAGGGCATCCGGGTCGACGCCGAATTCGGCAAGTCGATGATCTACGTCACCAATGAGGACAAGCCGGGCTTCATCGGCCACTTCGCGAGCCTGCTCGGCGATGCCAAGATCAACATCGCGACCTTCCATCTCGGCCGCAACAGGCCGGGCGGCGACGCCATCGCATTGGTTGAGGTCGACGGCGCGGTGCCGGCGGATGTGCTCGCGAAGGTGCAGGCACTGCCGCAGGTCAGGCAGGCCAAGGCGCTGACTTTTTAAGCCTGTGAAATTCTGAGACGCGGAATTTCGAAGCGCTCGCGGCCGGACTGCAATTGCGGTGGTTGGCCTCCGCTGACGGAGGCGGGGTCCGCCGAACGGTATTTTTGTCGCCTCCGGTAAAAATGTGTACGATTACTTTTCCATACGCGCCATAATCGGCCACCTCAAAGGGAGAGAAAAAAATGCGTGAAGCCGTTATCGTTTCCTATGCGCGCACGGGGCTGGCGAAATCCGGTCGCGGCGGGTTCAATATCACCCCACCGATGTCAATGGCGGCCCACGCCATCAAGCACGCCGTGCAGCGCGCCGGCGTGGACAAGGACTACGTCGAAGATTGCTATCTCGGCAATTGCGCTCATGGCGCGCCCAATATCGGCCGTCAGGCCGCGCTGCTCGCCGGCATGCCGAAATCGACCGCCGGTGTCTCGGTGAACCGTTTCTGCTCGTCGGGATTGCAGACCATCGCGATGGCGGCCAACAGCATCCGCTCGGACGGCGCCGAATGCATCGTCGCCGGCGGCGTGGAAAGCATCTCGGTCCCGGGCGGCGGCTCGCCGAAGGAATCGATCGATCCGGACCTCTTGAAAGCCGCGCCCGACATTTTCATGGCGATGATCGACACCGCCGACATCGTCGCGGAGCGTTACAAGGTCAGCCGCGAATACCAGGACGAGTACTCGCTGGAGTCGCAGCGCCGCATGGCCGCCGCGCAGCAGGCCAACAAGTTCAAGGACGAAATCGTCCCGATGAAGACCAAGATGAAGGTGGTCGACAAGGCGACCAAGGCCGAGAGCATCGTCGACTATGTCGTCGACCGAGACGAGTGCAACCGGCCCGACACCACGATGGAAGGCCTTGCCAAGCTCGAGCCGGTGAAGGGCCCCGGCAAGTACGTCACGGCCGGCAACGCCAGCCAGCTGTCGGATGGCGCGGCAGCCGTGGTGCTGATGGAAGCCAAGGACGCTGAAAAGCGCGGTCTGGCGCCGATGGGCCGCTTTGTCGCCTGGGCGTCGGCGGGCTGCGAGCCGGACGAGATGGGCATCGGCCCGATCTACGCCGTGCCGAAGCTGTTGAAGCGCCAGGGTCTGAAAGTGGATGACATCGACATCTGGGAGCTCAACGAGGCATTCGCCAGCCAGTGCCTCTATTCGCGCGACCAGCTCGGCATCGATCCCGACAAGTACAACGTCAACGGCGGCTCGATCGCCATCGGCCATCCGTTTGGAATGACCGGCGCGCGGCTGACCGGCCACATCCTGCAGGAGGGCCGCCGGCGCAAGGCCAAGTGGGGCATGGTGACGATGTGCATCGGCGGCGGCCAGGGCGGCGCCGGCTTGTTTGAAATCTATAGCTGAGTTCGGTTCGGCATCAGCCGGCACAGCAATGTGCCGCTAGTCATCAGCAGCGCGGCGCTCGCCGCGCTGCTTTTTTATCGCTTCCCTGATTCCGGTCACGTGACATCGCGCCTGCCCCGGTCCCGCCTCAGCGGCGCCTTGCGGATACCTCAATCGAACCAGTTCCTTGATCGAAGCGTCTCACCACAAGCGGTGATGCGCCTGTCTCACACGTCTGGTCCCATCCGACCGGACGCGGTGTTGTGCGCGGCGCGCAGAGATCTTTGGGAGGGAATCATGCGTTTAATTGCGAACAGTCTCGTAACGACCAGCCTGGTCGTGGTTGCGGCATTTTCCGCCGCGCAGGCTCAAGCGGCCGATCTGGACGCCATTTCGGCTCACTGTTTATCCCGACGGCGCCAGCGTGACACGCGTCATCCAGCTCGATCTTCCTGCGGGCGACACCACACTAGTGGCCAAGGATTTTCCGCTAACGCTGGATACATCCTCCCTGCGGGTGGAGGGTGACGCGGGTGCAAAGCTGACCATTGGCGCGATTGACGCCCGGCCGCCGCGTGCCGCGCCGCCGGTCAATCTTTCCGATCTCGACAAGCGCATCGAAACGCTCAAGGACCAGCGCATCGACCTCGGGGGTGCGATCGCCGCCGCCGCCGCGCGTCGCAAGTTCGCCGAGCGCTTTGCCGAGGCGTCTCCGGCGGGAATTGGTGACAAGGGCGAGGCGCGCCCAATCGCCGAATGGCGCGCCGCCTTTGCTGCGGTCTCGGAGGAAGTCGCGATGGCAGACGCTGCTATCCGTGACGCGGAGCGCAAGCAACACGAGATCGACCGCGAGATAGCGCGGCTTGAATCGGATCGTACGATCAAGCCTCCGAGCAAGCTCGAGGTCCGCATCGATCTTGCAGCCGTCGCCGCAACCAGGACCACGCTGCGGGTGACTTATGCGGTTCGTAACGCACGCTGGATGGCGCTCTACGATGCCCGTCTCGACACAGGAGCGAAAGACCGCAAACCCGCGCT
>VAZH01000603.1 GCA_005884465.1 Alphaproteobacteria bacterium
AGGCTTCATGTCAAATTCCCTGAGTGAGTTGTTCACTGACCGTTCGGACAGCTCGAGTTCTATTTCTTGGCGTAGGAAACGCTCATGCCGGCGCGCACGTCGCTTTGAATACCATAGGGCGCGATCGGATAGCGCAAGCCGTTCTTGGCAAGCGCCTTCATGCCGGTGATCGCCTTGGCCAGATGCGCAGGCGACAGCGCCATCAGCATCTCTTCATCCGGCACGCCGCCATAGCGGCGTTCGGCGTAGCACGGCAGCGACAGGCTGGGTTCGCCGGTCTTGAGCGCCCGCCCCCATGAATCGGCGCAAGCAGTCTCGCCGACAACACCCCATTCGAATTTCTTGTATCCTGTCCATTGCAGGCCGTTGATCAGAATGATCATCTGGCCCGGCGTCGCATAGATCAGACAGATATCGGGTGGGTTGAGCCGACCGCTGGCGAGCGGGCTCACCACCAGCGCCTGGTATTTGCCGAAGGCGACGACATCCAGCGCCTCCTGGCGCTTGCGCGCATCCTCGGCATTCTCGTGCCACACGCCGACGTAAGCCTGACCGGCGAGCCACTTCTCGTCCTGCGGCGCAAGCCCGATCACCGCGCGGCATTGCGCGCCGACGAGGTCGTCCGCGGTGATGCCGACGGTCCAGCCTAGCCGCGAGGCCATGCTGACGATCTGGTCGGTGGTGTGGACAGCGTTCGGCCGCCTGATTTTAGGTATAGCCGCCATCTCGTCCGCCCGCGCAAACATCTTCATGCCGATCACGGTAGTCTTGAGGCGAAGCAGGCTGTTCAGATCGGCGACCATGCCGGCCAAGTCGAACTTTTCCTCCTGGATTGCTGCAGGCTGCATGAACTGAGACTCCTGAACGGCGGATTGACTGTGGTTCGAGCTTTAACCTTAGCCGGATTGTTCCTTCGGTGCGACTGGCGCTTCTACTCGCTGGTGGGCCCCGGCAGCAACCGATCGATCTTGCCGGTGGCCCAGTAGGCAACCAGGCCCATCCATTCGCGCATGGCAACGTCGGTGCGTTCCAGTCCGTCAAGCGCAATGGTCGAAAACGTCAGAAGGTCGGCGCGCTCACCCACCCGCCAGTCTACAGGATAAGTCTCGACACTAAATCCAGCCCTTCGGAACAGACCGACCGACCGCGGCATGTGGTAGGCCGACGTCACCAGCAGCCATCGCTCGCCGCTTTTCGGCGCGGCCAGCGCTTTGGAGAATTCGGCGTTCTCCTGGGTGTTTCGCGCGCGCGGCTCCATGGTCAGTCGCTCTCTGGAAACTCCGAGGCTCTCGAACAACGCGGTCGCGTAATCGGCTTCCCTCGCATCGCCGGAGATCAACTTCGAGCTTCCTCCGGAATAAATGATGCGAGTGTTGGGGTAACGATTCGCAAGCGCCGCCGCTGCAATCAGGCGATCTGCACCGCCAATGGTGACCGCTACACCATGGACTGCCGAAAGATCGGCATCGATCGACCCGCCGAGGACGATGATGCCATCCGGCGCACCCCGCGCGGCATCCCATGGGGGAAATCGGGACTCCAGCGGATAGAGCAACAGCCTTCCGAGCGGCGAAGATCCGCATATTGCGAGCAATACGACGGAAGCCACCATGAGCTTGCGGCCAAGGGAGGCCCATCGCGTGGCCAAGAGAATCGCGCCGACGAGACCCACGCCGATCAGGAAATTGGTCGGCAACAGCATCGGGCCAAGCGTTTTGGAGAGCATGAAAAACAAGAGAAGCCTCGTGGAATGTCTGGTACAGCGTCATAACCGACCCCTGCCCTAACAAGAAGTCCTCTCATGACACACCATCATCTGCATTCCAGTCCCGAGACCTGCCATTGGGGCTTTTTCGAAGCCGCGCTGAAACCCGTCCTCACGATCGCCAGCGGCGATGAAGTGACCATCGACACCATCAGCGGCGGCCCGGACGTGGTACCGGAGCGGAACAGGTTTCACGTCCCGCCCGAACTCGACGAAGTTCACGCGAAGAACGAACGGATGGTGCCCGGCCACATCCTGACCGGTCCAATTGCCGTTAAAGGCGCCGAACCGGGCGACGTGCTGGAAGTCGAGATTCTCGACGTCAAGCTGAGGCAGGACTGGGGCTATAACCTGATTCGTCCGCTGGCCGGCACCCTGCCCGACGATTTTCACGAGACGCGGCTGATCAATATTCCACTCGATCAAAAGCGGATGGTGGGCCGGCTCCCATGGGGGCTCGATCTGCCGCTTAGGCCGTTTTTCGGCATCATGGGCGTGGCGCCGCCGCCGGCGTGGGGCCGCATCACCTCGCTGATCCCGCGCGCGATGGGCGGCAACCTCGACAACAAGGAGCTGATTCCGGGCGCGAAACTCTATCTGCCGGTGTTTGTGCCGGGCGGGCTGTTTTCCTGCGGCGACGGCCATGGTGTGCAGGGCGACGGCGAGGTCTGCGTCACCGCAATCGAGACCGCGCTGCAGGGACGTTTCCGGCTGACGCTGCGCAAGGATTTGCGGCTCGACTATCCCCGCGCCGAGACGCCGACGCACTACATGACGATGGCGATGGATCCCGATCTCGATCAGTGCGTGGTGCGGGCGCTCCGCGACATGATCGTGCTG
>VAZH01000120.1 GCA_005884465.1 Alphaproteobacteria bacterium
GCCATCAAGGGCGCGCCCGTGGTCGCCACCGGCGTGTTGCTGCAGACCAGCCCGATGTCGGCGATGGGCTTTATCGAGAAGAACATCAAGAAGCCCGAGGATATCAAGGGCAAGACCGTCGCCATTACGCCTGCGGATTCGATGACACAGATCTGGCCGCTGTTTCTGAAGAAGACCGGCCTCAAGGAAGCCGATTTCACCACCGTGGCCGGCGATGCCCAGACCAAGCTGAACGCCGTTATCAACGGACAGGCGGATCTCTTGCTCGGCTACGTCATGGACCAGTCGATGAAGATCAAGGACGCCACCGGCAAGGACGTTTATCCGATCAAGTTTGCCGACTACGGCATCAACATGGTCTCTTCCGGCATCGTCGCCAACACCGACTACGTCAAGGCCAACGCCGATCTGGTGAAGCGTTTCATGTCCGCGACCACCAAGGCCGTCGAAGCCGCCGAGAAGGACGCCAAGGGTGCGGCGCAGGCGATCCTCGATGCCAACCCGAAGGGCGGCAAGATCGACACGCTGACGCAAGGGTTTGAGCTGACGATCCCGCTGTATCGGACGCCGGAAACCAAAGGCAAGCGGCCGTTCCAGGTCACCGACCAGAACATGACTGACACGGTCAACCTGCTGGTCGAGTATGGCGGGCTCGACGCCAAGGCCAAGGAAAATCCCAAGGCGTTCTACACCAACGACTATCTGCCGAAAGGCAATTCCTGAGCGGACTGGCTACACGATGTTTCGATGTGATGCGATCAATCCTCCTTCGTCATGCCCCGCTTCAAGCGGGGCATCCAGTACTCCGTACTGCCAGTTTGTTTCCACAATGCGCGCCGCGGAGTACTGGATCGCCCGGTCAAGCCGGGCGATGACGCGCGGAGATACGGTTGGTCGCAATCGGAATCTCCTCTGATGAACCCGGCGACCAAAACGTCAGGCGTCCATCCATCGGCTGCGTATCTTCGCGTCGTGTCCGATCGGCGCGCCGGGGGCACGCCGGGAATTCAACTCTCCGGCGTGTCGAAAACCTATCGCTCGCGCGACGGCGACGTGCCGTCGCTGCGTCCGCTGGACTTCCACATCAATGCCGGCGAGTTCTTTGTCGTGGTCGGACCGTCGGGCTGCGGCAAGTCCACGCTGCTCAAAATGATCTCCGGGCTGCTGCCGCCTTCGAGCGGCGAGATTTTTGTTGAAGGCGAGGCGGTAACAAAACCGCACGGCAATGTCGGGATCGTATTTCAGAATTCGCTGCTGCTGCCATGGCGCAATGTGCTCGGCAACGTCATGCTGCCGATCGACATGAAGCGGCTGCCGCGCCATGAATATTTGCCGCGCGCGATGGCGCTGTTGAAGCTGGTCGGCCTCGAAGGTTTTGAGAAGAAACTGCCCTGGCAATTGTCCGGCGGCATGCAGCAGCGGGCGTCGATCTGTCGGGCGCTGGTGCATGATCCCAAGATCATGCTGATGGATGAGCCGTTCGGCGCGCTCGATGCCATGACCCGCGAGCGGATGAACGTCGAACTGATGCGCATTCAGCGCGAAACCGGCAAGACCGTGCTGCGAAGCGGTGTTCCTCGCCGATCGCGTGCTGGTCATGACCGAACGGCCCGGCGCGATCGCGGCGATCTATGAGGTGCCGCTGCCACGCCCGCGCTCGCTCGACGCCATGGCTGATCCGGTGTTCACCGAACTGGTGCAACGCATCCGCAAGCATTTCTTCACCCAAAGCACGCTGGATTGAGGCAAGACACCATGCCGCTAGGTTTGGCCGTGCGGGACATCGCATTTTTTGAACGGCCGGTTCCGTTTACAAAACCGTTCCGGTTTGGCGCCGTGGTGATCAACGCCTCGGCGCAGGTATTCGTGCGCGTTGAGGTCGAGGTCGAAGGCAGGGGCACTTCCGTCGGTGCCAGCGCCGAACTGATGGCGTCGAAATGGTTCGACAAGCGCGCGCACCTGTCGCCGCAACAAACCGTTTTGGAATTGCGCCGTTCGCTGGCGATTGCGCGCGATCTCTATCTCTCGCGTTCGGGATTCGAAACTGCTTTTGCAACTCATGCCACGCGCATTGCGGCTCAGGTCGAGGCCTGCGCGAAAGAAGACATCCCGCCGCTCGCCGCTGCCTTCGGGCCGGCCGAAATCGACAAGGCGATCCTGGACGCGCTGCTGCGTTCTGTCGGCGTGAATTTCTTCGACGGCATCAAGGAAAACATCGCCGGGATCGATGCCAGTTTGTCTCCCGATTTGCGCGATGAAGATCTTACGCAATTTCTTAGGGGACGGCAGCGGCTGAAGCGCGTCGCGATCAGGCATACCGTCGGTCTCGACGACAAGATCGAGGGCGCCGGCGGCGTCGCCGATATCGTCGAAAATGCCGGGGCGCGCTATTTCAAGCTCAAGCTCAACGGCGATCCGGAACACGATGCGGCGCGCCTGACCCGCATTGGCAACGAACTCGCCACGCTGCCATATGACTACAGCGTCACGCTGGATGCCAACGAGCAATATGCCGACCCGGCCGGCTTAAGCGCAGTCATCGATCGCCTCGACCGCGACAGCGCGCTGAGGCCGATTGCGACAAAATTGCTGTACATCGAGCAGCCGATGCCGCGCGACATCACCCGGCAATCGCCGCTCGGTGCGCTGGCCCGCCGCGATTTCATCATCGACGAAGCCGACGATTCCTATGATGCATTTCCGGCGGCGCGCGCGCTCGGCTATCGCGGCATCTCCTCCAAATCCTGCAAGGGGATCTGCAAATCGATCGTCAACGCGACGCGTGCTGCCAAATGGAGCGTGGGCGGCGAAAGATGCTTCGTCTCAGGCGAGGACCTGACCTGTCAGGCCGGCCTCGGCGTCCAGCAGGACCTCGCGCTTGGCGCATTGATCGGCGTCACCCATGCCGAGCGCAACGGCCACCATTATGTCGATGGCTTTGCCGACACGCCCGCCGTGGAGGCACAAGCCTTTCTTGCGGCGCATCCCGATCTCTACGCTCGCGACGGCGACAGCATCCGGCTGTCGATTCATGACGGCGATCTCCTGACGGGATCGCTGACGACGCCAGGCTTTGCAACGGGCGTCCATCCGAACTGGTCGGCGTTATCGCCGCTCGAGCAAGCAAAAACAAAAAATCCAAAGGAGCAGGCGATATGACGACGCAACGTCTCGGCGTGATCATGAACGGGGTCACCGGCCGCATGGGACTCAACCAGCATTTGGTCCGCTCGATCATCGCGATTCGTGATTCCGGCGGCGTGCTGCTTGGCAATGGCAACCGCATGATGCCGGACCCGATCCTGGTCGGCCGCGACGCCGAAAAGCTCGAGCGCCTTGCAAAACAGTTTTGTGTGCAGCGCTGGACCACCGATCTCGATAACGCGCTGACCGAGAAAAGCGACAGCATTTTTTTCGATGCCGCGACGACCCAGGCGCGTCCGGGGCTACTGACGAAGGCGATCAACGCCGGCAAGCACGTCTATTGCGAAAAGCCGATCGCGACCAATCTCGAGGAGGCGGTCGCGGTCGTCAGGCTTGCCAACGCCAGGGGCGTCAAGCACGGCACCGTGCAGGACAAGCTGTTCCTGCCCGGTCTGAAGAAGCTGGCATTCCTGCGCGATTCCGGCTTCTTCGGCCGGATGCTCTCGGTGCGCGGCGAATTCGGCTACTGGGTGTTCGAAGGCGGCTGGCAGGAGGCGCAGCGGCCGTCGTGGAATTATCGCAGCGAAGACGGCGGCGGCATCATCCTCGACATGGTCTGCCACTGGCGCTACGTGCTCGACAATCTCTTTGGCGAAGTCGAGAGCGTGAGCTGTCTCGGAACCACCGATATTCCGGAGCGCTGGGACGAGAAGGGCGACAAGTACAAGGCGACCGCCGACGATTCCGCTTACGCAACCTTCCGTCTCAAGGGCGGCGTGATCGCCCACATCAACATGTCCTGGGTGACGCGGGTCTATCGCGACGATCTCGTCACCTTCCAGGTCGATGGCACCCACGGCTCGGCAGTGGCGGGGCTCACCGATTGCGTCATTCAGGCCCGCCAGGCAACGCCGCGGCCGGTATGGAATCCCGACGAGAAGCGCGCGCACGATTTCTATGCCGACTGGCAGACGCTGCCGGAGAACACCGTCTACGACAACGGTTTCAAGGAGCAGTGGGAAATGTTCATTCGCCACGTCTGCGAGGACGCACCGTACAAATACACGCTGTTGGAAGGCGCCAAGGGCGTGCAGCTCGCGGAATGCGCGCTGCAGAGCTGGCGCGAACGGCGCTGGATCGACGTCGCGCCGATCAAGGTGTGAGGAGAAAGCACCATGAACAAGCCGGTTTTGCCTGTCTCATCGCTGTCGCTGAAATTGCCTAAGGCTGATCGCTCGATCGAAACCTATCGCCTCGCGGCATCGCGGACATTTCCTGCAAAACTCGAGGGCACGCTGAACCGCGTGGCGTTTTCCGCAGCTCATGTGGTGGCCGATCCGCTTGCCGCTCTCGACCCGTGGCTCACCGCGGCGATCGACTGGGACAGGACGATTGCCTTCCGCGAGCACATCTGGGACCTCGGCCTTGGCGTCGCCGAGGCGATGGATACCGCGCAGCGTGGCATGGGCCTGGACTGGCCGACCTCGCTGGAACTGATCCAGCGCTCGGTCAAGGCGGCGAAGGCGAGGGGCAATGCTCTGGTGTTTTCCGGCGCCGGCACCGATCATCTCGCGCCCGAGGATGCAAAGACCATCGACGACGTGATCCGCGCCTACGAAAAACAGATCGCGGCGGTCGAAAAGGCCGGCGGTCGCATCATCCTGATGGCGTCGCGCGCGCTCGCAAAAATCGGCCGCAACGCTGATGACTACACCAAGGTCTATGAGCGTGTGCTCTCGCAGGTGCGCGAGCCCGTGATCATCCATTGGCTCGGCGACATGTTCGATCCGGCATTGGCGAACTACTGGGGCACGCCCAGCCTCGACGAAGCGATGGATGTCGCGGTCGGCGTCATCAACGCCAACGCGCCGAAGGTCGATGGCGTGAAGGTTTCGCTGCTCGACAAGCAGCGCGAGATCGACATGCGCCGCCGGCTCGACAGGAACGTCAAGATGTATACCGGCGATGACTTCATCTATGCCGAACTGATCGCCGGCGACAGCGAAGGGTTTTCCCATGCGCTGCTCGGTATCTTCGATGCCATCGCGCCGGCGGCATCCTACGCGCTGTCGCGGCTGGCTGCGGGCGACGACGCCGGTTTCCACGACGTGCTGGGGCCGACGGTGCCGCTGTCGCGCCATATCTTCCAGGCGCCGACGAGATTTTATAAGACCGGCATCGTGTTCATGGCATACCTCAACGGCCATCAGGATCATTTCACGATGGTCGGTGGACAGGAAAGCACGCGGTCGACGCTGCATCTTGCCGAACTTTTTTGCCTTGCGGACAAGGCCGGGCTGCTCGCCAATCCCGAGCTCGCGACGCAACGCATGAAGGCGGTACTCGCTACGCGCGGCATCGAAAGCTGATGCGCGATTTTTCCGCCGACCATCGCTGGCTATCGCTCAATACCGCAACCGTCCGCAGGCAGGGCGACCTTGCGCAGATCATCGACGCCTGTGCGCGGCATGGCATCCGCGCCATCGATCCCTGGCGCGATCAGGTCGCGGCCATCGGGCTTGATCGCGCGGTGCGCGCGGTGCGCGATGCCGGGTTGGAGCTATCGGGCTATTGCCGCGGCGGGATGTTCACGTCGGATGCCGCGCATCGCATCGAAGTGCGCGACGACAACCGCCGCGCCGTCGATGAGGCAAAGGCGCTCGGCGCGCCCTGCATCGTGCTGGTGGCCGGCGGATTGCCTCAATATTCGCGGCCGGGCAGTGCGCCTTCCAGGGATATCGCGGCAGCACGGGCGCAAGTGGAAGATGTCCTCGCCGAGTTGATGGACTACACGCGCGCTGCGCAAATGCCGTTGGCGATCGAGCCGCTGCATCCTGCCTATGCCGCCGACCGCGCTTGCGTCAACACCACAAAACAGGCGCTGGATATTTGCGACAGGCTGGATCCTGGGCGCACCGGCGCGCTGGGCGTCGCGCTCGACGTCTATCACATCTGGTGGGATCCCGAGCTGCTGCCGCAGATTGTCCGCGCTGGAAAAGATCGCCTGCTGGCGTTTCACGTCTGCGACTGGCTGGTGCCGACCAGAGACATTCTCAACGACCGCGGCATGATGGGCGACGGCGTGATCGACATCAAATCGGTGCGCGGCGCGGTCGAGGCCCAAGGCTTTGCCGGTTACTCCGAAATCGAGATTTTCTCCAACGACTGGTGGGCAAAGCCGATCGATGAGGTTTTGCGGACCTGCATCGAACGCCATCGGTCGGTGGTTTAGGGGCCTGTGCCAATGAGCATCAGGTCCGAAAAGTTCCACTAACCGGCGTCGGCTGTCCCCTCATCCAGCGATCTTGTATGAAAGTCTAAGAGCATCGGTTTCGCCGGGCGTCGTCCGATTGGATAAAACTCACTACCGTTTCTCGATCCGCGCATGTATCATCCTTTTTTCATTCGGAAGGTTGCACTGCACGGAGGTTTTACTTAGCTCGAACCGGTTGAACCTTTCAGGGACGCGAGTGTTGGATTGCTGGGTTAAATCGGGGTCGCCACGTGGCGTCGGCGAACGGAAGCCGAGAAGCTCTACATGATCGAGCCCCTCTATGTGGTTTCGGGATTTGGCGTCGGCCTTCTGGTTGGCATGACGGGGGTCGGCGGTGGCTCCCTGATGACGCCATTGCTGATCCTGTTCTTCGGTATCCACCCACCGACCGCGGTCGGCACCGATCTCCTTTACGCCGCCGCCACCAAGACAGGTGGCAGCGTGGCGCATGGTTGGGCGAGGAGCATCCACTGGCCGGCGGTGATCCGGCTCGCCAGCGGCAGCATTCCGGCAAGCATCCTGACGCTCGTTGTGCTCTGGCAGCTCGATCTTAGCGGCGAATCCTCGCGCAGCCTGGTCAACCTGGTGCTCTGCTTCGCGCTTATCCTGACCGCGACATCGCTTCTGTTCCGTGAAACAATCATAGCGCGCTATCGTTGGCGTTTGGAGCAGCTCGATCCGCGCAGCACAATGCGCGCGACCGTGCTCGTGGGCGCTGCGCTTGGCGTGCTGGTCTCGATTTCTTCAGTCGGGGCCGGTGCAGTGGGCGTAACCGCGCTTCTGCTGCTCTACCCGCGGCTGCCGATGACGCGCATCGTGGGATCGGACATTGCGCACGCCGTGCCGTTGACGCTGGTTGCCGGGATAGGACACTGGGCGACTGGCGCGATCGACTGGCACCTTTTGGGCGTGTTGCTGATCGGCTCCTTGCCCGGTATTGTAATCGGTAGCTATTG
The DNA here is from genome assembly GCA_005884465.1 of Alphaproteobacteria bacterium. Taxonomy (GTDB): domain Bacteria; phylum Pseudomonadota; class Alphaproteobacteria; order Rhizobiales; family Xanthobacteraceae; genus Bradyrhizobium. Next base: position 7,375 of record VAZH01000120.1, read on the forward strand.
TGCACACCGCGTCCCGGAAACGGCACTAAGACTGGTGCTTGCTGCAACTCTGGTCCTGGTTGCAGGCAACATCGCGTCCCGTGAGCTGTATTCGTCGTTCTCGACGCTCGCGGCGTTCGCCCCGACCACCGCCCACTGACAAGCATGTTCGCAACGACACCGCATCCACGGTGTGTTGCGCCGGCGCGCCGGTGCTGTCATTAACCCATCGCCACCGCGTCGCCCTTGGCCCCGTGCTCGCGTTGGTCGAGCCACATCGTGCCGAGCGCGAACGCCAGCCAGCCGAAATTGTAGGCAAAGCCTATCATCAGAACGATCCAGCCGGGAATCGGGCCGATGGCGGCGCGATCGGAAAATTCCGCCAAAGTCGCCGCAGGCATCGGATGGATCGCTATTTTGCCGTAATAGGCGAGCGCCTGGATGACGAGAATCCAAACGTAGTTGCGACGCAACCGCCGCCCCGCAGCGCGGAAAAACGAAATGTGATGGCGGGGCGCCGTGTAGTCGCGCGCGAGAATCGCCTGCCAGCTATCGTCGCGCGCTTCACCGGTGAATATTGGCGCGTAGAAATTCCTCTCCAGCCAACGCGCTCGGGCGCGCCAGACATTGAAGTAGCGATAACGCCGCGCCTCCATACCAAGAAACACGGCAATGAGCAGCCCTACCAACATGAGTGGCAGGGGTGAAGCCTCCGGACTCGAAAAGGTCGTCGACAGCGCGATGCCCATCGTGACGATCGACCAATTGGTCGTATTGTCGAGCCGCGTTCGCCAGATCGTCGAGCGATAGACTTCGCCGCGGTAGAGATGAGCGATGGCGCCCATTTCGGCGGGATCGAATGTGTGTCGGGGCTTTGCTTCGTTGGAAACCATAAGAGACATGACGGGCCTCCGGTTGTCCGCACAATGTTCGTACAAATGACCGGAGTTGATAACGGCGCGTTCATATCGTCGACGCCGATGAATCGATCCGGAATTGCGACGCCACAACTATGCTTACCCTGAGCCGGGATTACCAGCATCAGGTCCAACAATCGCGCGGTGCACCGCAATATCCTGACCTACCGAGCAGTGCCGTCACGAGAAATCCTGCGTCAAGGTGGTTCTAATCTGCTCCAGCGCCCAGTTGACCTGGTCGCCGGTGATCACCAGTGGCGGCGCAATCCGGATCGTGTGTCCGTGAGTGTCCTTGGCAAGGATGCCTCTGCCCTGCAGTGCCTGGCAGTAGCGACGCGCGCCGCCGGCTTCCGGGTGAAGCTCGACCGCCAGCATCAGCCCGCGTCCGCGCACCTCGCGTATCGTGTTGGCGCGGATGCTCCTGAGGCCATCGAAGAAGCGCGCGCCCTGTAGCGCCGCGTTCTCGATCATTCCCTCCTCGACAAGCACGCGCAGCGCCGCTCGCGCCACCGCACAGGCAAGCGGGTTGCCGCCGAAGGTCGAGCCGTGCTGGCCCGGCTTCAGGGTGCCGAGCACCTCGTTGTTCGAAAGCACGGCCGACACCGGGTAAAAGCCGCCGGACAGCGCCTTGCCGAGCAGCGTCACATCGGCCTCGATGCCGTCGTGCTGCTCGGCGAGCAGCTTGCCGGTGCGGCCGAGCCCGGTCTGAATCTCGTCGAGGATCAGCATCACCTCATGCGCGGTGCAGAGTTCGCGGACTTTCGCGAAATAGCCTGATGGTGGAATGATGACGCCGGCCTCGCCCTGGATCGGCTCGACGAGGAAGGCGACGGTGTTCGGCGTGATCGCCTGCTCCAGCGCCCTGGCGTCGCCGAAGGGGATGATTTTGAAGCCCGGCGCGAACGGTCCGAAATGGTCACGGGCGACCGGATCGGTGCTGAAACCGACGATCCCGAGCGTGCGTCCATGAAAATTGTCGGCGCAGACGATGATCTCGGCTTGCCCATCCGGCACACCCTTCACCTCGTAGCCCCATTTGCGCACCGACTTGATCGCGCTCTCCACCGCTTCGGCGCCGCTGTTCATCGGCAGCACCTTGTGGGAGCCGGTCAATTCCGCGATCTCTTCGTAGAAGGGGGCGAGCTGGTCGTTGTGGAAGGCGCGGGAAGTCAACGTCAGTCTGCCCGCCTGCTCCACCATGGCGGCGAGGATTTTTGGATGGCAGTGACCCTGGTTGACAGCCGAATAGGCGGAGAGGCAATCGAGATAACGGTTGCCTTGGGTATCCCACACCCAGACGCCTTGGCCGCGCGACAGAACGACCCCGATCGGCTCGTAGTTATAGGTGCCAAAGCGCGCTTCCCTCGCGATAAAATCATTGGCTGCTGGATTCATCTTCGTCACCGTGCCTGTACCGGCCGCTTCGCATCGGCTCAATCTAGCACACAGGAAGGGACTGGGCTTGGCTTTAGACCAGGTCGTGTCCACAGCCCTAGCCAGCCACGCACGGCACGCTCAAAAATCCGCGGAAGCGGACGCGGCCGCCGCGCACCGGCGGACCGTTCAGCGCGTAATTTGGAAACCGCGCCAGGAATCGCGAGATCGCGATCCCGCCTTCGAGCCGCGCCAGCGCCATCCCGGCGCATTGATGGGCGCCGGTGGCGAAGGCGAGATGCCGGTTCGGCGTCCGGCCGATATCGAGCGTTTCCGGATCGGGGAATTGCTGGGGGTCGCGGTTCGCCGCCCCGATGCATAGCGTCACCGGCGTACCAGGGCCCAATGTGACTCCGCCGAGTTCGACGCGCTCGGTCGTCATGCGATTGCCAAGCTGGTTCGAGCTTTCAAATCGGAGAATTTCCTCGACTGCGCTCTTGATCAGATCGGGATGTTCGATCAGCCGCTTTTTCTGCGCCGGATGTTCAGATAACGCCACCAATCCGTTGCCGATCAGGTTGGTGGTGGTCTCGTGCCCGGCGTTGAGCAGAAAGATGCAGTTGTGCAGCAATTCCTTTGAGGTCAGCCGCTCGCCATTGTCTTCGCCCTGGATGAGACGGGTCAGCACATCGCGTTCGGGATTGCCCGGCTTGGCGCGCCGGCGCTCGACCAGGATTTCAAGGTAGGCGAGGAAATCCTGCACGGCCTTGTTGCCGCGTGCAAAGACTTCCGCCGAGATCACTGGTTCGAGCGCGCCCAAAATCGCCAGCGACCAGTCGCGCAAGGGTTCCCGCTCGTCGTGCGGCACATCGAGCAGGTTGCCGATCACCTCAACGGGGATCGCGGCGGCAAAATCGCCGATCAGCTCAAAGCTGCTTTTGCCGGCCATGGTTTCCAGCAGCCGGTTCACCAGCGCGATCAGGTCGGGCTCCATCTCCGCGATCGCGCGCGGCGACAGCGCGCCCATGATCAGCCGCCGCACGCGGGTATGCGCGGGGGGATCATTGAAGACGAGGCTGGTGGTGTGGTGCTCGTAAAGCAGGGAGTCGCCGTATTTCGGCGCGAACTCTTTTTTCTTGTCGGAGCTGAACAACTTGGTGTTCTTGTAGGCGGCGACCAGATCGTCATAGCGCGTCAGGAAGTAGGAGCCGTTGGGCAATCGCTTGACCGGCTCATGTTCCCGCAGTGCACGATAGGTCGGATAGGGATCGGCGTAGAATTCGCCCGTCAGTTTCTCGAGGTCGAAACTCGCTGCCAGCTCTCGCGCGTTTGAATTCATGCTGCCATACTCTTT
>VAZH01000604.1 GCA_005884465.1 Alphaproteobacteria bacterium
GCATGATCTGTCCGGATTGGCAGTAGCCGCATTGCGGCACCTGCTCGGCGATCCATGCCTTTTGCAGCGGATGGTCGCCCTTGGCGCTAAGGCCTTCGATGGTCGTGATTTTCTTGCCGGCGACGTCGCTAAGCGATGTCTGGCAGGATCGCACGGCTTCGCCATTGACGTGAACCGTGCAGGCGCCACACAGGCCGGCGCCGCAGCCGAATTTTGTGCCGGTCATCTGCAATTGTTCGCGGATGGCCCATAGCAGCGGCGTATCGGGTGCCGCCTCGACGGACATATTCCGTCCATTGACGTTGAGATTAGGCATGTCGCTTCCCCTGCCGGTGCATGATGCCGCTTACGGCGGCAACTCACTCTTGGCTCGTGGTCGGACATCCACCGGACCGATGTCGACCTTGCGCGAGAGAATGATCGCGTTCCAATGCCGAGGCAACGGAAATTGGAATCGATTAAGGAAAAGGAAATTCCTGACGGGCCGTTGTGCGTTGCGGCAACACGTTGTCCAAAGAGTTGTCGAGCAGTATTGCTGGCTGCGCCAAGCCGCGATCCCAGCTCTGCGAACCTGGCCAGTTCCCACGGGCGAATGGATCGCGCTAGAATGAGGCGGCGCGGGATGCGCTTTGGGAAGCGGCGATGCCAAAAATCAATCGGGATGGGGTCGAGATCTATTACGAGGTCCACGGCAGCGGACCTCCATTGTTGCTGACCCACGGCTATTCATCCACCTCCGCGATGTGGCAGGGCCAGACCGAGGCCCTGTCGAAACGCCACAGACTGGTGTTGTGGGACATGCGCGGCCACGGCCAGTCCGATTACCCAGACGATCCCAGAGCCTATAGCGAAGCGCTGACGGTTGCGGACATGGCCGCGCTGCTCGACGAGGTCGGAGCTACAAGCGCCATCGTCGGCGGACTATCGCTCGGCGGTTACATGTCGCTTGCATTTTATCGCGCGCATCCGGAACGGGTGCGCGCGCTTTTGATCATCGATACCGGACCCGGCTTCAAGAAAGACGACGCCCGCGAAGCCTGGAACAAGCGCGCGCATGAGACCGGCGACCGCTTCGAGCGCGAGGGGCTTGCGGTTCTGAAATCCTTAAGCCGCGAGCGCTCCAGCGTGAGCCATCGCGATGCGTCGGGACTGGCTCGCGCCGCGCGCGGCATGCTGACCCAGCGCGATGCCCGCGTGATCGAACTTCTGCCCGACATCAAGGTGCCTTCGCTGATCGTGGTCGGCGCTGATGACGCGCCGTTTCTCGCAGCCTCCGACTACATGGCGGCGAAAATTCCGGCCGCGCAAAAGGTGGTGATCGCCGCCGCCGGCCACGCCGTCAACATCGACCAGCCACAGGCGTTCATCGATGCTGTGTTGCCGTTCCTCGATGGCCTCGACGCCAGGACAGCTCAGAAAGCCGCATCATGAAGAAACTGCTCGCGGCAGCTTTATCGATGGTTGCCGTATCCGGCGGCGCAATTGCTCCGGTAAATGCGGAAGCCCTGCCGCCAATCGGTGGCCCTTACCCTCCGCCCTTCACCGCGACGTTGTCGAACAACATCCCGCTGGTATTCGGCATGGACGCGGAAGATGCCGCACGCGCGCTGGGCACGCCCCTCAATTACGTCAGGGGCCGCCCGGGCGACGAAATCTTCCTGGCCTTCCGCAACATCGGTGGCAGCGGTTTGTTTCCTCACCGGCACCGGCTCTATCTGCAATTCCGCCACGGCCGATTGGCCGGCTGGAAGGGCGATTGGGGCCATAACTGGATGTGGCAATAGAAGACGGCCGCGTCCTTCCAATCCCCGCAAACATCTCTCCAGGAAGACCAACCCCTCAAGCAAATGGATGACCCGTGGGAAAAGACATCAAACTGACGGCTTCGGACAATTTTCAATTGGGCGGCTATCGTGCCGATCCCGCCACGCCGCCCAAGGCGGCAATCGTGGTGATCCAGGAGATCTTTGGCGTCAATCACCACATCCGGGCGGTCTGCGACCGCCTCGCGGATGAAGGCTATGTCGCCATCGCGCCTTCGATCTTCGACCGCGTCGAGCGCAATTTCCAGTGCGGCTATTCGCCGGAAGAAGTCGCGGTGGCGCGCAAGTTCGTAGCCAATCCCGACTGGGCGGCGATGCTGCGCGACACCCAGGCCGCCATCGATGCCGTCAAAGACGTCGGTCCGGTCGGCATCATCGGCTTCTGCCTCGGCGGCAGCGTCGCTTATGCCGCCGCGACAAAACTGTCAGGCCTGTCGGCGGCGATCGGCTATTACGGCGGCGCCATCGTTCGCTTCGCCGATGACAAGCCGAAGGTGCCGACCCAGCTTCATTTCGGGGA
>VAZH01000605.1 GCA_005884465.1 Alphaproteobacteria bacterium
CGAGGAGTTCCTGGAATTCATCGGCGACGCGCCGCTGGTGATCCACAACGCGTCGTTTGATATCGCCTTCCTTAACGCCGAGCTTGAGCGCATCAAACGGCCGCCGATTGCGCGGGAACGGCTGGTGGACACGTTGCTGTTGGCGCGGCGCAAGCATCCCGGCGTGTCGAACCGTCTCGATGATCTCTGCTCGCGCTATGCGATCGACAATTCCCGCCGCACCAAGCACGGCGCCTTGCTCGACGCCGAACTTTTGGCCGAAGTCTATATCGACCTGATCGGGGCGCGGCAGTCGCAATTGATCCTGGCCACCGAATCCCGCGATATCCGCATCGATGGTTACGGCGAAATGCCGCGGCGGCAGCGCGAGATACCGCTGGCGCTACGGGTTACCGAGGACGACCGCCTCGCGCACCGGGCCTTTATCGCCACGCTGGGCGACAAGCCGATCTGGAACGATTTTCTGAGCGCGGGATAGCGCGTATTCCGCAAAAGGGAGTAGGCGGTTTTGCTTCGCAATCAAGTTTACGCAGATTGCTAGACTTATCTGCGGGCGAATACGCGCTAATATAAAGCTGAACGAGCCAGCGGTCAGCTCGGCTTGACCTGCGCCGCTTGTGCGGCGGCCTGGCGCTCCAGGTTCTGGCGGTACAAGCCGACAAAATCGACCGGGTCCAACATCAGCGGGGGGAACCCGCCATCGCGCACCGAGGTCGCAATGATCTCGCGCGCGAACGGGAACAATAGCCGCGGGCATTCGATCATCACCAGCGGATGCAGGTTTTCCTTTGGCACGTTCACAATACGGAATACGCCGGCATAGGCCAGATCGAAGCTGAACATCAGCTTGCCGGCATTTTCCGCCTTGCCTTCGACCGAAAGCGTCACCTCGTATTCGTTTTCCGCTATATTGTTGGCGCTGACGTTGATCTGGATGTTGATCGCGGGTTGCTGCTGTTGCGGCGCCAGCGAGCTGGGAGCGTTCGGATTCTCGAACGACAGGTCCTTGGTGTACTGCGCCAGCACGTTCAACTGGGGAGGAGGGGCCGCCTCTTGAGGCGCGCCGTTGCCGTTGGTCATGGGAGTCTCTCCTGGAACGTGTTTGAGCGAGCGGGCACCGGTTTTGCGCCTGAATTCGCTCGTCAGCTAGGAACATGCGTTGGTGGGCGAGTGGCTATCATAGCCCCGGCTCGTTCCACAAGGACGACCATCGCGTCGCGCCCGCCAAGGCGGGGCTGAAAGGATCAGCCGGCGCGGCAAATACCGGCTATTGGGATGGATCGTATACTCTAAATTATTGAATATGCGCGATTTCCGGCCAGGATCGGGGTTTCCCCCCGCAGCGAAAACGCGCTACAATTCACCCGTGGCAAATGGGCAAGAGCCTATTTCCACCGACATGGCTTCTCATGCCAAAGAGGCGCCATTGGCTAGGCCGGGTTTCGTGCCTACATGTTGCTGACCCATCCATGATGTAACTCCGCCGTTCCCTGAGGGAACGCTCTACCGCCGGACCCGTTGCCGACGTGAGAATCAGAAAGCGAATGCGACGTGGATATTTACACCATCATCTTCCTGGCGCTGGCGGTCTTCATCTTCCTGCGTCTGCGTAATGTCCTCGGGCAGCGCACCGGAAACGAGCGGCCGCCCTATGATCGCGCCGCCCGCAACGTGGTGCAGGCGCAGGACAACAAGGTTGTTCCGATGCCGGGGGCGGTGATCGATCAGGCGCCGCTGGCGCCCACGGCAGACGCGCCGCCGAGCGACCGCTGGAAAGGCTTGGCCGAGCCTGGCACGGCCCTGGCTCAGGGGCTCGACGCGATCGCGGCACACGATCCCTCGTTCGATCCGCGACATTTCCTCTCGGGCGCTCGCAGCGCCTACGAGATGATCGTGCAGGCGTTTGCCAATGGCGATCGCCGCGCGCTGAAGGATCTATTGTCGCCCGAGGTCTATGAGAGCTTCGAGGCTGTGATCAGGGATCGCGAGAAGCACGAGCAGAAGACGGAGACGCGATTCGTGTCGATCGACAAGGCTGAACTTGTGGGTGCGGAAGCACGCGACCGCTCCGCGCAGCTGACCGTTCGCTTTGTATCGCAGATGGTCTCGGTCACCCGCGACAAGGCTGGCACGATTGTCGACGGCAATCCGGATAAGGTCGCCGATATTACCGATGTTTGGACATTTGCCCGCGACATCACCTCACGCGATCCGAACTGGAAGCTGGTTGGCACGGGAAGCGCTCACTGACGCGCGTCACCTGCGGCGAACCGCCGCCGCATGTTGTGTGATCGCCGTCGCGTTGGCGACCGCGTCGTTTGCCGCGATTGCCGCCCGTACCGCGCATACGCGTATTGTCCATAACGCGCGTCCGCATCTGCCGGCTGCTCGCCATATCCCATATCCGCGTCTCGCCTGGCCGCTTGAGGTCAGCGGCAGCCAATATATTCCGGTCGCATGGACCGATATCGCGGGCTGGAGCGAGGACGACCACCTGCAGGCCTACAAGGCATTTCGCGTGAGCTGCAGGCCGATCGCCGCGCAGCGAAACCTGCCCGCCGACCACAAGGCCTTGGGCATTTCGCTGCGCGATCCCTGCCGCGCGGCCAAAGCTCTCGATATTTCCGATGGCGCCAAGGCGCGAGCCTTTTTCGAAGAGCGTTTTCTGCCGTTGCGAATCTCGCGGCTCGGGGAAGATGACGGATTCGTCACCGGCTACTACGAGCCGCTCATCGACGGCTCCCGGATCCAGACCGACGTCTACAACGTGCCGGTCTATCGCCGCCCTTCGAATCTGTTCGTCCGCGGCATCAAACAAAGTGCAAGCGGCTTGCCCAACAAGGGGCAGGTGTTTCGCAAGATCGGTCGCCGCAAGCTCGTGCCCTATTACGACCGGGCCGAGATCGAGGACGGCGCGATTGCCGGCCGAGGCCTCGAACTCTGCTGGCTCAGGGATCAGACGGATTTGCTGTTCACGCAAATTCAGGGCTCGGCGCGGGTCCGCCTCGAGGATGGCTCGACCATGCGCATCAATTACGACGCCCACAATGGTTATCCCTATACGCCGGTCGGCCGCATCCTGATCGATCGCGGCATCGTCCCCAAAGAGCAGATGTCGATGCAGAAGATCAGGGAGTGGATGGATCAAAACCCTGACGGCGCCAAGGAATTGCGGCGGCAGAACCGGTCGTACGTGTTCTTTCGCGAAGTGCATCTCTCCGACAAGGATGAAGCGGTGGGTGCGCAAGGCGTGCCGCTGACGCCTGGCCGGTCGATTGCGGTCGACAAGACGCTGCATGTCTACGGCACGCCGTTTTTCATCGGGGGCGAGTTGCCGATTGAGTCAGAGCAATCGAAGACGCCGTTTCACCGGCTGATGATCGCGCAGGACACGGGCTCCGCCATCGTGGGACCTGCGCGCGCTGATCTCTATTTCGGCGCCGGCGTCGATGCCGGGCGGGTATCCGGCCGTCTCCGGCACAATATGCGTTTTGTCATGCTGGTGCCGAAGAGCCTCGATCCGGTGGCGCGGGGCCGCAAGATGCCGCTGCCGGAAGCGCGGCCGAACATCAAACCGAGCCGTGAGGCGCGCCGGGCGCGTTACATCAGCCGTTATCGCCGAAAAGATCAGAAGAACGGCGCGAAGGCGCCGGAGGCTTCAGTGGCTCCCGGCGGAAAGGATGCTGCCAGGGCCACGGAAGCTGCGAAAAAGCCCGCGCCGGCGGCGGCGCAGGCTTCCGCGGGCGTCGGCCAGGCGTCGTCGGCACAGACGACTGCCGCAAATCCGGTGCCGCTGCCGGAAGCGCGGCCGAACATCAAACCGAGCCGTGAGGCGCGCCGGGCGCGTTACATCAGCCGTTATCGCCGCATCCGATGAAACGTCGGCCCTCGACCTCGATCCCGGTATTGCCGCCATCCCCGCGCCGCAAACGCGCGTTGAGCGAGGAAGAACGCGCGCTGTGGGATACAGTCGCGAAAGAGATAAGGCCGCTGCGCAAAAAGCCGCGCGCCGGAAAGACAGACGTTGCTTCGGCAGAAATGGAACCGACGGCCGCTGCGAAAGCGGCAGTGCCGCCCAACCCACTCCCATTAGCCAAAATTCCGCGGGCAACAAAGCCGATAACGCCGCCGCTGGCGCCGCTTGGACGCCGCGAGCGCGCGCAGCTTTCCCGCGG
>VAZH01000606.1 GCA_005884465.1 Alphaproteobacteria bacterium
ACGATCCCGACGCGCGGGATCAGGGTAACAATCCAGCCGAAAAGTGTGATCCTTGGATCATTCGTTGAGATCAGCCGCACTTCCTTTGAGCCGGGCAAGGTTTTTACCGCGTGCAAGATCAGGAACAGGCAGACCGCCCAGTTCGAGATCCATCGCGAATAATCGAACACGATCGCGAACATGATGAGATAGGCGAGGCTCACCGCGACAATGCCGGCGATGACGAGGCGGCGATGCGAGTCTTCCGTAAGCGA
>VAZH01000607.1 GCA_005884465.1 Alphaproteobacteria bacterium
GGAGATTGCGCGATCCGAACTCGGGCTCGACATCTACCCGAACCAGATCGAGGTGATCACCGCGGAGCAGATGCTGGATGCCTATTCCTCGGCCGGCATGCCGCTGTTTTACAAGCACTGGTCGTTCGGCAAGCACTTCGCGCATCACGAGGCGTTCTACCGCAAAGGGCTTATGGGCCTCGCATATGAGATCGTGATCAACAGCTCGCCGTGCATTTCCTATTTGATGGAAGAAAATACCGCGACCATGCAGACGCTGGTGATCGCGCACGCGGCCTTCGGTCACAACCATTTCTTCAAGAACAATTATCTGTTCAAGCAGTGGACGGATGCCGACGGAATTCTCGATTATCTGGATTTCGCCAAGAACTACATGGCGCAATGCGAGGAACGTCATGGTCGGCAAGCGGTCGAGCAGACGCTCGATGCTGCGCATGCCTTGATGTCGCACGGAATCGATCGCTATCCCGGCAAGAAGAATCTCGATCTTCGCACCGAAGAAAAGCGCGCTGGAGAGCGCCGCCTGCACGAGGAAAGTGTATTCAACGACCTGTGGCGAACCGTTCCGGCGGGGCCGGCCAAGAGCCCGGAAATGCTGAACTCGGAACGACGCCGCAAGTTGCTTGGGCTGCCACAGGAAAATCTGTTGTACTTTCTCGAGAAGGCGGCGCCGCGCCTGCAGCCCTGGCAGCGCGAGGCGCTCCGGATCGTGCGCCACATCGCGCAGTATTTTTATCCGCAGAGCCAGACCAAGATCATGAACGAGGGCACCGCGACCTACGTGCATTACCGGATCATGAACCGGCTGCACGAACTGGGGCGGATTTCCGACGGCAATTTTCTTGAATTCCTGCAGTCGCACACCAACGTGGTGTTTCAGCCCGATTTCGACGATCCGCGCTTTTCGGGCTTTAATCCCTATGCGCTCGGCTTCGCGATGATGCAGGACATCGAGCGCATCGTCTCCAATCCCGACGACGAGGATCGCGAGTGGTTTCCGGACATTGCCGGGACCGGTGACGTAATGGCGGTGCTGCGCAACACCTGGGCCAACTATCGCGACGAAAGCTTCATCAGTCAGTTCCTGAGCCCACGGCTGATGCGGAAGCTGCGGATGTTCCATCTGCATGACGATCCGGAAGAAAGCGCCGGCATCAGGGTCGATGCCATCCACGATGAACGCGGCTACCGTCGAGTTCGTCGCGAATTGGCGCGGCAGTACGACGTCGGGTACATCGATCCCAACATCGAAGTCGTCGATGTTGATCTTGCAGGCGATCGTCGCTTGATGCTGCGACATGCCGTGGTGAAAGGAGCCCAGCTCAACGAGGTCGAGGCGAAGCGCGTGCTTCAGCACCTCGCCGATCTCTGGAGCTATGACGTATCGCTGGTCGAAGTCGACGCCACCGATACGGTGCTCAAAGAGCACGTCGTGAGCCCGCGCAGGCACGCCGCCGCGGCGTAAGGGAACACCTGCTCAGCCAAGCGCCGTCATGCCGGCGCATAGCCTGGGCAGCCCTGCAAAAATCTTGCTACACGGAGTGTCCCGGCCCGAACTATGCTAGGCTGGTTCGGCAGGGGCAGGGCAATGAAGCGGCGCGAGTTCATCGCAGGCATCGGCGGAGCGGCCACATCTTCTCTATGGCCGCGCACGACGAGGGCGCGACATCCCCAGAAACACCGCGTCGCGGTACGCTCGCCTTTTGAACGCTTCTATTGCTTCGTCCTTGAAAAGACCAGCGACTGATCCTCAAACTCCTCGATCGGAAGCTTGTTGATCCCGGGCGCGCTGTGCAGCTGCTGTAACGACATCGCATCCGAAAATCCGACAGCACGGTCGGGCGCGGGCGTGTGCGACCGCAGCATGGTGGTGGCGG
>VAZH01000121.1 GCA_005884465.1 Alphaproteobacteria bacterium
AAGCTGCTTCGGGAAGGCCCGGCGATCCGCTCGACAATGCGATTCGGCAAAACGTCACCGATAATGTCGCGAAGCTGAAATCTGCGACCCCGATCCTGAATTCCGCTGTCGAACAGGGCAAGCTCAAGGTGGTTGGCGGTATCTATCGGCTTAGAGATGGTCGAGTTGAAATGATTTCATGAGCAGACACGCCTTCGTGCGGTGGCTGTAGCTGCGGCCACCGCGGCCCGCCTCCACGCAGCGCCAACCTATCGCCGTCTTGCGGCCGAACGCCCGTCGGGTGACAGCGCATCTCTGCAAACTAGCGCATGCTCGGCGGCTTCCGCGAGGCAACGAACACGCCGGTCAGCACCAGCGCGAAGCCTATGATGTGGAACAGCTGCGGGCGTTCGCCGAGAAACACAATGGCCATCACCGATCCGAACACCGGCACCACGTGGAAGAACGGCGCGGCGCGGTTGGCGCCGATCAACTGCACGCCGCGATTGAAGCACAGATAGGCCAGCGTCGAGGGAAACACCGCGACGTAAAACAGCGTCAGCAGGTTCATCGCATCCAGCTGCATCACCGGGCGTGACAACAGCTCCCAGATCAACAGCGGTATCAAGCAGGCGGCGCCACAGCCGAAGGTGAAGCCGACAAACGACAGGCCGTGAATCTTCGACCGCTTCAGCGACAGCACCGAATAGAGACCGAAGATCGCCAGCGCCACGGTGAAGATGAGGTCGCCCCTGTTGAACTCGATGTTCCTGAGCGTCGTCAGGTCGCCGTGCAGCAGGATCACCAGCACGCCCGTCAGCGACAGCGCGATCCCGCTGGCCTGGGCCGGCGTCAAGCGGACCCCGAGCAGGATCAGCGACCACATCGCGACGAACAGCGGTCCGGCCGACTGCAGCAGCAGCGTATTCAGCGCCTGGGTATGTTCGAGTGCCCAGTATTGCAGGGTGTTGAAGGCGCCGATACCGGTGACGGAGAGCACGATCATGGTGCCGAGGCGGGCGCGGATTGCGCCCCAGTCGCGCTTGAGATGTTTCCAGGCGAACGGGAGAATAATGAGAAACGCAATCGACCAGCGCAGGAACGACAGCGTCACCGGCGGGATATGGCCGGCGGCGAGGCGGCCGACGATGGCGTTGCCGGCCCAGCACAGCGCGGTGATGGAGAGCAGCAGATAGGGCTGGTTGGCGAGCCAGCCGCCCGCGGCGGTGGCTTCAGAGCTGCGATCGGAAGCAGACATAGAGCGGTTGTTCTTGGCCCGGGTTCAATGACGCCGCGGCCCGCCCGGTATTCGACACCGGGCCGGAATTCTTGCCCGGCCTGCTTCACAGACACGGATTTTTACCGCGCAGCAAGGCGCAAGATGCATCGCGTCCATGCATCGGGTGATTCCGGAACAAGACACCAGCGAGCCTCCGCGGCGCGCACCCGCCGCGGAGGTCTTGGATAGTCTGCCGAATGCCGCCGGTCAGGCCGCCTTGGTCTCGATCTGCTGGACGTTGGACGCAGGCGAACCGTTGATCGCGATCCGGCGCGGCTTCATCGCCTCCGGGATTTCGCGGACCAGCTCGATCTGCAGCAAGCCATTGTCAAACGCCGCGCCCTTGACCTGGACATAGTCGGCCAGATTGAACTGACGCTTGAACGGCCGCGACGAGATGCCCTGGTAGAGGTATTCGCGTTGCGCTTTTTCGGCCTTGCGGCCTTCGACCGTCAGCACGTTCTGCTCGGCGGTGACGGCGATCTCGTCGGGCGCAAAGCCCGCCAGCGCCAGGGATATCTGATAGCGGTCTTCGCCAAGCCGCTCGACGTTGCAGGGCGGGTAGTTGTCCTCGCTGCCTGCATGCTGCGCTGCATCGACCAGATCGAAAAAGCGGTCAAACCCGATCGTGGACCGCCACAGGGGAGTGAAGTCGTAGGTTCTCATAGCCAAATCCTCCGTTGAGCAAGATGGGTACGAGCAGGGGCCGGACACCACCGGCGCCCGTCTCAGCCGAGCCCCCGAGAGGCGCCCGGACCGCATGTTGCGGCAGCCAAAAAACTAGCGAAGCTCAATTCGGTTTCAAGAGGGGACGCGATTTTTCAGTAAACCGCTGCTTGCGCGCCGGCACCACCGCGCCGAGAACCGGAATAGCCGGCCGTCAAAAATTTTTTTTGGGGTCTGGTCTTGACGCCGGCCTCGATTTTCCTAAGTCGTTTTTCGTCCTGAAACGAAAGGAGTCGAGGAGGACGACATGACCGATCTAGACCGCAGCTTCGATGAAAATGTGTACGACTTGAACGCCATTTTACACCCCGGTTCGGTTTTCGATCATCCCAGGGATGTGCTAGCCGACACCGCGTTATCGCGGGCCGAGAAACGGGCCATCCTGGCATCCTGGGCATCCGATGCCGCAGCGGTGACCTCATGCCCCTCCTTGCGCGCCGTACCCGGCGCAAAGCGGGCCGTCACCATCGACGAGATCCTCGAGGCGCTGTCGAGCCTCGATCATTCGCCGAGGAACCCGCCCGGCGGAAAGCCCGTCCGGCTGAAGTCAACGGAGCGGACATCGCTCGCGGCCTGATCGGTCGCGAGGCCATGCGATCACTCGGCGGGAGAAGTTCTGGCTTGCGCCGCCACGCTCAATCCACCGGCGCCCGAGCGAATGCGTCGGGCGCCAGCCGGCTAGCCGGCATCTCCGCAGGGGTTGGCCTGACGCTTGACGATCTGTTCGGCCAGCCGAATCAGCATCCGTCTTGTGCGGTGATCCCTCAATTCGTGAAAGGCCCGCAGCAGGCGCAATTCCAGCAACGACTGCAGCGAACCCAGCCCGTCGGCCGAATGGTCTGATGCTTCCGGCCCGGCGTCGAGGGCCGGGCTATGAAAGAAATCCAGGGGGATATCGAGTTCTTCCGCGACCTGCATCAGGCGGCGGGCGTCCGCTCCATCCGGCCCGCTGTCGTCTTTCTGCGTTTGCGGAAACGCAGCGCCGAGCACTTCGGCAAGGTCGGTCTGCGAGAGCCCGATCGCGAGCCATCTGGCCTTCACAAGCTGGTCGATTGGCCGGTCAGTCGGGTTGCCCAT
This sequence comes from Alphaproteobacteria bacterium, assembly GCA_005884465.1. Lineage (GTDB taxonomy): Bacteria > Pseudomonadota > Alphaproteobacteria > Rhizobiales > Xanthobacteraceae > Bradyrhizobium. Next base: position 3,062 of record VAZH01000121.1, read on the forward strand.
TGCTTCGCTTAGCCCGTGTTTTCCAAAGGAGTCAGACGATTTTTGACCGGGATTCTTTCATGAATCCCGCGAACAAATTTACCAGCGGCTCACCCTTGTATGATTTCTGCAAATCGTTGGGGTGGACGAAATCATCGCGGAACCAGGGATATTTGCTGCCGTCGAACGATTGGATGGTCCACTCGATCAGTTGCCTGACGCGCGGTATTTTCTTCGCGTCCGGATGATAGGCGAGCCAGATATCAAGCTCGAATTTGACTCCAAGATCGAGCGGTATCAGCGGGTCGCCCAGAGCCGGCACATAGGTCGGCAGCCAGCCGACGCCGGCGCCTTTGGAGATTGCCCAGACGTGGGCGCTGCTAACGTTGTTGCGCATTGCGACAAAGCCGAGCTGCTCGCGGCGGCCGTGCCTGTCGTACATTTCCTTGCCTTTGGTCTGCTCGGCATCCTGAATGACGACTCGGTGGTTATGACGGAGATCATCCATGTCTTTCGGCATACCGTAGATCTCGACGTAAGACGGACTCACGAAGGGCATGACATGAAGCCGTCCGATCTTGATTCTTTTCAGGTCGGGATTTTGGGGTTCCGCCAACTGCACGGCGACGTCGGCTTCAAGACGAAGTACGTCAGCGGAGCGCATTTCGCATTTCAAATCCACCAGCAGACCAGGATAGACTCGTTGGAATTCGATCAGCCTTGGCGCGACCCAAAAGGTGCCCAGCCCTTCAGTGATGGCAAAACGGACCTCGCCGCTTAGTGCGGGTGTCGTTCGGCTAAGTGCACGGTCGAGGCCGAAGGAAGCCTCCTCCATCCGCTTTGCCGCTTCCAGAACCTGCGTCCCTTCAGGGGTCAGCCTGATGCCGTCGACGTGCCGGGTGATCAGTGTGGTTTTGTAGGCGCTTTCCAGCTGCAATATTCGCTTTCGCAAATAATTCGCGGATGCATTTAGCTCAATAGCCGCGGCTCGGAGGCTGCCTATTCGGGCCACCTCCAAAAATATCCGCACCGAATCCCAGTCGGTTATCCGCCCTGCAGGGTGTGCACGCTGGTGCGCGCCCCTGCGCTCAGGTGAGTGCATACAAATGAACCCCCTCTAATCATTCTATTAATGGCAGAACTAGAGCGGTTGTACAATCAAGAGACGATCAAATGAACGCACTCGATATCGACTTGATCCGCAAATCCGCAACGGGAACTGCTTCGAGGGACCGGTCCACGGCCCATTCGCTTGACCGGATGACCGCCTTGCAGGTCGCCAGGCGCACGGTAATTTTCACGGTCGATGCCGCGGGCATCGCCTCATTGATGGATGCAGCGCGAGAAGACATTCCAGGTTTGACCTCCAATCGAATCGTTCAAGCGGTGGCAAATCACAATCCGGACACGTTCTGGGCCATCGCGAGGAGGGATCATTTCGAAATAGACCGTCCCAAAGGCGAGGGGTTTTTCGCCGTCTTGCCGTTGACGCACGAAGGCATGCGCGGGCTTATCGACGGCAGTCTTGATACGCGCAATCCCGATCTTTCTTTCATCGCCCGGCAATCGGAACGGCCCGCGGGAATCTATATCTGGGCGATCCATGCCAAGGGTACCCTCGCGGCGGCGATACCGCTCGTCTTGCAGAAAATCTCGGCGCCGCTTTATCGCGGCGTCAACCTCTATTCGAGGCCGGTGACCAAGGAAGGCCTCCGGGTGCTGGAGCCGCTCGGCTTTTGTCCCGGAGCGCGCTACGACGGATTGTTCGCGCCCAACCTGCAGATGTTTGATCGCTCTAAGGATGTTGCGGCGATTAAATTCGTCCGTCAGGATTCGGTATCCGTACGCGTCGTTCGCTCGATGGATGAAATGGCACGTGTGATAGCCATTCGCGGCGCTGTCTATATGGCTGAGCAACACTGCCCGTTCGAAGAGGAGTTCGACGGCAACGACTTTTCCGCAACCCATCTGATTTGTCACAAGGGGCGCGAGCCCGTCGGCTGCTTGCGCATCCGATACTTTGCCGATTTTGCCAAGCTTGAGCGGCTGGCCGTTCGTAATGAAAGCCGACACGAGGGTTTGGCGGGCCAGATCGTAGATGCGGCAATCGAACTCTGCCGGAAGAAGGGCTATCGCATTCTCTACGCGCATTCCCAGACACGATTGCTCAAATTCTGGGAACAGCATGGTTTCGCCCGCATGACCGGCGCGCGCGACTTCGCGTTTTCAGACTTCGACTATACCGAAGTCATGCTGGAAACAGAGAAGCACCCGCAAAGCATAAACCTTGGCGCCGACCCATATGTGATCATTCGTCCAGAAGGTCTTTGGGACACGCCCGGCGTCCTTGAAATGTCTGCAAGCAGAGGCGCTTCTCTGTGCGCAGAAGCTGGGTGATCCGGATGAACTCCGTCATAGATCTGCGATCCTACGTCAGCGCATCGAATACCCGATTGCTCGTCATGGTCGACCTGCAAGAAAGAAACTACGAGAAATTGGCGAAGGACCGTGCGTCGGACCTCGCGCGTTCGATGGAGAACTGCACGCTGGCGATACGGCATGCGCGTAGTCTGGGACTGCCTATTGCGTTCACGCGACAGGCGGGCCATCCGGGGTGGATCGAAAGGCCGGCCCAAGCCGCCTGGATTTCAGGTTTTGAGCCAAAACGGTCCGATATGGTGTTCGAACGGCAGCAGCCTTCCTGCTACACCAATCAGCTTTTTGAGGACACAGTTTCGCGGGTTGGGGGCTTTGCAATCGCCGGGCTTGTTGCCGAAGAGACCTGTCTTGCAACCGCCATCGATGCATCGCATCGGGGCCATCGCGTTACATTCTTGAGCGATGCGTCCGCGAGTCGCGGTCGAAACGCCGCCGATGCAGAGACGGTCCACCTTATCACGACCAAAGCTATCGGATTGTTTGCCGACATCGCCACCACGCGCCACTGGCTGCTGGCGACTTCGCCGCGAACTCTCGAAGGGCATCGCTATGGATGAACTCAGTGCCCGTCGTTTGCGCAACGTCATTGCGGTGTTGACGGAGCAGCGCAACATCGTCGTTTCAAGGGGAGCTTTCTTTGCCGGCCATCTGATTGATCTGTCGATCATGCAGCTTCGCTTGACGCTTCACGATATCTCCGAGGAAGAATTGTCCGAATTCTCCAATGTCCTGACCGTTTCGCTGGCGGCGAGCCCTCGGATCGATGGAGAGGCATGAGGATGCCGGGCCGCAGATGGGTGATCCTTGCGGTGCTGTTTGCGGCGCGTGCGGCCACGGGATTCCAGTTTCAATCGGTCGGATCGGCCGCAAAATTGCTGATGCAGGATTTGGCGATCGATTATTCCCAAATCGGCATGCTCCTGGGCGCCTATTTGTTGCCCGGCGTCATTGTCGCATTTCCGGCGGGATTGCTGGGCCAGCGCTTTCAGGAAAAGACGCTCGGTCTTGCCGGCCTGGCGCTGATGGTGATTTCAGGCGTAGCGCTGAGCGTTTGCGATGGTTTCGTTGCGGCGCTAGCCGCACGTATCATCGGCGGCGTCGGCGCGACAATTGCGATCCTGGTTGCGACAAAGATGACCACGGACTGGTTCGATGGCCGCGAAATCGTCCTCGCCATGTCGCTTCTGCAAGTGAGCTGGCCATTCGGTGCGATGCTGGCGCTGCCGATACAGGCCTTCATCGGGCAATCGTTCGGATGGCCCGCAGTGATGATGTCAGGGGCGATTGCCGCCGGCGCAGCGTTTTGCGCATTTGCTTTTGTTTCCGAGCCGTCGGAACGGGCGCCACAGACCGCGGTTGAACGCTCAAAACTTCCCCATTCCGTTCTGCTTGCAGTCATCGTCGCCGGCACGATCTGGGGCGCGATGAATCTCGCCTGCATCCTGTTCTTCAGCTACGCGCCCTTGCTGCTGGTGGCGCAGGGGTCGTCGCCGACCGCGGCCGCTTCGCTTGTCAGCCTCGCGATCTGGTTCACCATCCTGGCGATTCCAACGGGCGGATATCTCGTTCACCGGTTGGGCAGGCCGACTGCGGCGATCGTCACCTGTGCGCTGATTGCGGCTATCGCGCTGGCGCTGTTCGCAGCCGGTGTCCATCCGACAATTTCCTGCCTGTTATTCGGGGTTGCGGTCGGTCCCTTGTCAGGCGCCATCCTCTCGCTACCCGCGAAGGTGCTCAGTCCGCGCGATCGTTCGGTTGGATTTGGCGTGTTCTACACTTGCTTCTATGTGTTGATGGCTGTTGGGCCGTTGGCGGCGGGCCGCCTGCAAGACCTCTGGGGATCGCCGTCGGCCGCATTGATCGCGGGGGCCGCGTTGCTGGTCGCGATCGTGCCCTTGTCGCTTTCGTTTGTATTTTTGTCGAACCCGCATCGTCTCGCCAGACTGGACGGCGATGCGCCGCTTCGTGAATGGCGACCGGGCATTTCCCGCGCTGACGGTTAGATCTAACCGGGCCAGCGCCGGTAAGCTCGCGCGTTTCGCCGGCTGATCCCTTTCAAGGCCGCTGGCGGTTTTCTGGAACCAAATGCGGATTGTATCCGACCATCCGAGCGGCCTGATATATGGCCGCCCCGGATCGCCCGCGCCGGGCCTCGCCGCCCTCGTGCCGCCACAAATTTTCAGGGGATATCAATAGGTTGAACCCCGCCTGGAGCCGTGCCGAGACCCCGTTCTTGCTTGCGTCGATAGCCCGCTTCCTTTATCCGATTGTGTGCCTTGCATGCGAGCGGCCCCGGCCGTGATTAAGGCTGGGCGCCTGATCCGGAAAAGCATGGCCTCGGACGTGGGTCGGCGCCGGTTTTCCGAAGAGATCGTGCTTGAACAGTTAGAGTTGCAGAGGGAATACCCGCGAAATGGCCAATGTTGTCGTCGTCGGCGCCCAATGGGGCGACGAAGGGAAGGGCAAGATCGTCGACTGGTTGTCGGAGCAGGCCGACATCGTCGTGCGCTTCCAGGGCGGCCACAACGCCGGCCATACGCTGGTCATCAACGGCCAAACCTACAAGCTGGCGCTGCTACCCTCCGGCGTATTGCGGCCTTCCAAACTCGCGGTGATCGGCAATGGCGTGGTGTTCGATCCGCAGGCGTTCCTCGATGAGGTGGCAAAACTGAAGGCGCAGGGCGTCGCGGTCAGCCCGGAAAATCTGCGGGTGGCGGAAAACGTCACGCTGATCCTGCCGCTGCACCGCGAGCTCGATGCGCTCCGGGAATCGTCGAATGCGGTCACCGCGATCGGCACCACCCGGCGCGGCATCGGGCCGGCTTACGAGGACAAGGTCGGCCGCCGCGCGATCCGGCTAATGGACCTCGCCGATCTCGACACGCTGCCGCACAAGATCGACCGCCTGTTGGCGCATCACAACGCGCTGCGCCGCGGGCTCAATCTGCCCGAGATCGACGGCGCGGGAATCTTGAAAGAGCTGACCGCGCTGGCGCCAAAACTTCTGCCTTACGCCGAAACGGTCTGGCGGCTGCTCGACCAGAAGCGCCGCGAGGGCAAGCGCATTCTGTTCGAGGGCGCGCAGGGCGCGCTGCTCGACGTCGACCACGGCACCTATCCTTACGTCACCTCGTCCAACACCGTGGCGGCGCAGGCCGCGACCGGCAGCGGCGTTGGGCCGAGCGCGGTCGGCTATGTGCTGGGTATCTGCAAGGCCTACACGACCCGGGTCGGGCAGGGGCCGTTTCCGACCGAACAGGACAACGCGATCGGCCGCAAGATCGGCGAGCGCGGTCGCGAGTTTGGCACCAATACCGGCCGCCCGCGGCGCTGCGGCTGGTTCGACGCCATGCTGGTGCGCCAGACCGTGCGGACCAGCGGCATCAACGGTCTGGCGCTGACCAAGCTCGATATTCTCGACGGTTTCGACTCAATCGAGGTCTGCACCGGTTACATGCTGGACGGCAAGGAAATCGACCATCTTCCGGCGGGCGAGGGCGCGCAGGCCCGGGTGGTGCCGGTCTACGAGACCATTGAAGGCTGGAAGCAGCCGACCGCCAATGCCCGCTCCTGGGCGGATTTACCGGCGCAGGCCATCAAATATGTCCGCCGGGTGGAAGAACTGGTGGGCTGCCCAATCGCCTTGCTTTCCACCAGCCCGGAACGCGAGGATACTATTCTGGTCCAGAACCCGTTTGAGGCTTAACGGGATGTTACGGAAAGCCCGCAATGTTGAATAGAGATGGCTGATTACTACCCGCTGATCGCTCGCGCTATTGCCGGACTGGACCCCAGCGCCCCCGGCGAGAGCCGCCGCGCGCTTTATGAGCGGGCGCGCGCCGCGCTGATCGCGCAGCTGCGCAGCGTGCAACCGCCGTTGAGCGAATCCGAAATCACCCGCGAGCGGCTGTCGCTGGAAGAGGCGGTGCGCAAGGTCGAATCCGAAGCGGCGCAGCGCGCCCGCGACGCATCACGCGTTGGCGGCGATCGCGCCCGCTCCGGCGACGCGTTCCGCGCCAATGCCCGGCCCAATGCGCGGCCGGGCGAAACGGCGCCGCCTTCGACATCGCAAGGCCCGCGTCTGCGCCCGCCTTCGCCGCAAGCGCGCAACGAGCGGCCGCCGCCCGGACAGGAAGATCGGCAAGACCAGCGCCCGCCGCGCAACCTTCGCGCCGACGCACCGCCGACATCGGCGCGGCCGCCATCTCAGCCGCAAGTCCCGATGCCGGACCCACAACTGCCGCCGACCCGCGAGCGCGCCGGCGCGCCGCGCCGCGGCCCCGACAACAGCGCCCCGCAAGCGCCGGGCGTGCGCGGGTTCCGCGACATCGCCGCCGACGCCGACGATCTTGGCCGCGCCGCGGCCCAGGCCAACCGCGCCGCGCGAAAGACCTATGCCAACGTGCCTTCGCCCTCGCCGGAGTTCGACCGGCTCGAGCCGAGCATGGAGGACCGCGGCGCCGATCCCGAGACGCCCTATTCCTATGACGAGTCGGTCGATGAGGCGGAGCGCTACGCGCAGCCGCCGCCACGTCCGCGGCTCGCGCCGGACCGCGAGCCAAAGCGGCGCGGTCGAACCGGAGCGGTGTTTCCGTTCAAGAGCGCGATCGCGGTTGGCATCGTGCTGATCCTGGTGGTCGCCGCGATCCTGTGGGGCAGGTCGGCGGTGACCGCCGTCAGCGGGCTGTTCAAGCCACAGCCTTCGGTGGAAGCGCCAAAAGATGCCTCGCCACTGTCGAAGCCGAAAATTCCCGATCGCGTCGGCCAGCCCTCATCGACCGAGCAGCTCGCGCCCGTGGCGCAGCGCGTCGTGCTGTATGACGAGGATCCCTCCGATCCCAAGGGCAAGCAATATGTCGGCTCGGTGATCTGGCGCACCGAACAGATCAAGGCCAGCGCCGGCCAGAAGGCCGATATCGCCGTGCGCGCCGACGTCGATATTCCCGACCGCAAGTTCAAGATGACAATATCGTTCCGCCGCAATACCGATTCTTCGCTGCCCGCAAGTCATACCGCCGAGCTGACGTTTATCCTGCCGCCGGATTTCTCCGGCGGCGGCGTCGGCAACGTGCCGGGCATTCTGATGAAATCCAACGAGCAGGCGCGCGGCACGCCCTTAGCGGGCCTCGCCGTCAAGGTCACCGATGGCTTCTTCCTGGTCGGACTGTCGAACGTCGATGCCGACCGCCAGCGCAACCTGCAGCTCTTAAAAGAGCGCTCCTGGTTCGACGTCCCGCTGGTCTATGTCAACCAGCGCCGCGCCATCATCGCGATCGAAAAGGGCGCCCCCGGCGAGCGCGCGTTCAACGACGCTTTCGCGGCGTGGGGGGAGTAGGCAGCCGTCGGCGTCCGTCATTGCCGCGCTTGACCCGCAATCCGTCATAAATCGGCAAAGGCTCTTTCGTCGGCCTCGGATGTCCATTCGGAAAACGCTGCGAACGGGTCGCCGGCTTCAATCGCCTTGTCGAGCAGGACACCTTCGTCGGTCAGCCGAAAGCGCAAGGTATCGCCGGGCTTGAGCTTCAGTTGTTCGCATACCTCGCGCGGAATCACGGTCTGGCTATTGACCGAGACCTTCGAGAAAGCGGCGGACTGACGGGAGGTGGCGTTCATTATGCGAGTTTACCTGCAGTCTCGCCATTCTCAAGTTTGAAAATGATTTGAGGGGTTCTGCGCAGACATTGACGCCGCTGGCACAATGGCGAAACTGCCATCCCTGATAAGAAGGTGCGAGGAGGCGGCATGAAGCGCTACCTGATTTTTGCGGCTCTTGGGCCGCTGCTCGGCGGGTTTTTGCTGCTGTTCGCGACCACCTATATGTCCGGATACTGGACCGAAACCAATTTGGCGGAGGTCAAAAAGCTGTTCGTGGTCTTCGCCAAGACGCTTCAGTACTCCTATATGTTCGGCATCGTGCCTTCGCTGATGCTGGGTGCGGTGGATGATATTCTGTGGCACGTCAAGAGAATCGGCCCGGTTGCGCGGATGCTGATCGTCGGCGTGATCGCATTTGCTGCCGCAGAACTGCTCTACGGCTCCCGGGGACCGGACAGCGGTGTGATCCAGTTCATTCTTTATGGCATGGTGGGCTTTGTCCCCACGACGCTTTCGTCGTGGCTGGCGCATGAGGCGGTCGACGATAAGCCGGCGATTGAATAGGCAAATGGCCTGACGCGCGACCGCGTGCCGCAACTTGCGGCGGCTTCGGGCGTTACCATCTGATGGCGATGTCGAATGAAGATATTTTATCCCCCGGCACGGCGCGTGCCGGAAAAGCGTCCCGCGCAACGTTTCGCGGCGCGGAGGCGCGCGGCCCGATCATCGATCAGGAGGGACGCGAAATCCCTGCGGAATCGCTGGGTCCGCAGTTCCAAGGCTTCAGGTTCGATTTCGGCAATGCAAATGCCAATCCGTTCGGCAATCTCACCCGCGAGCAGCGGCTGGCGCGGCTCGATGCGCTGGCGAAGCTTCTGGACGTCGCCTTCATCCTGCCCGGCACCAACATCCGCTACGGCATCGACGGCCTGATCGGATTGATTCCGGTGGTCGGCGATATCATCACGACCGCCATTTCGCTGTGGCTGGTGCGCGAGGCGCGCGCACTTGGCGCGCCGTGGCATGTCACGGCGCGGATGCTCGGCAATGTCGCACTTGATGGCGTCGTCGGGATGGTGCCGCTGGCGGGCGACGCATTCGACGTGATGTTCCGCGCCAATATGCGCAACGTGCGCCTGCTACGGCGCTGGATGGACAAGCAGCCGCGCTAGCGCCTGATCCGGAAAAGTGGGAACCGGTTTTCCGAAAAGATCACGCGCCAAAAATAGCGCCTGATCCGGAAAAGTGAGAACCGGTTTTCCGAAGAGATCACGCGCCAAAAATAACGCCTGATCCGAAAAGCTTGCCCTCGGACTTGATCCGAGGGGATCGATTGATGCGTGGAATTACGCCGCGTCGGCGTCGGCTTTGTCGCCGGCGGGCGCGGGTTCAGGCGCGCGTGGGCGGCGCGGCAGCGGAAAATCCTGGCTCTCATACAGCGTGCGGATGCCGCTCTGGTCGAAGCGGGCTTCATCGACCTGCAGATAGGCGCCATTCAGCGAATCCGCCGGCAGTTCCTCGATCGCGAAGCGGACCGCTTCGGCCGCGGTGCCAAATCGCCGATACGCAAAACCCGCCCGCTTCTTCTTGCGGATCGCGGCAGGGAACAGTTCGGCGGCGGTGTTGAAGCTGAAGGAAGCCATGGTCAGGGACCTCTGATCTTTTAGTGAGAACTTT
>VAZH01000608.1 GCA_005884465.1 Alphaproteobacteria bacterium
GTTCTCCGACGTCAGCCGGTCTTACGCCGGCAAGGGGGTGGCGCGATATGCGTGGTAAGGGCGCATGAAAAAGCCCGGCTGCCGAAAAATCCTGGCCGCCGGGCGCTGTGAAATATCCGTCTTGCGTGGGGTCCTAGAACACGCCGAGCACGATCGCGCCAACAAAGGCGATTGCGACATACGCGGTAACAACGCTCAGTCTGCCGATCAAAGTCACGAGAAAACCTCCCTGGTTCACGTCGTTGCCCGCTCTAACGCAAAGGCTATCAAACGGTTCCCGCCGGAAAAAGTCAGCGCTCCTGTCGCTCGCGGCATCTTCACCGCCGCGAAAACGCCGGCCGCATGGTTAAAGACTCGTGAAATCAAGGCGTTGAAGAGTCCTTAAATAAATTCGTCGAACGTGCGCGGATGGCGCGCGGAGTTCGTTTGTATCTCGTCGGCTCCTTCGTCCTTGTCTCGTTGGCGGGCTGCGGCCGTGGATTTTTTCAGTCCGCGGAGCGCGAACCGTGGCGGACCGAGGCCGAAATCGCCTGCCTCAAGTCCGGCGCCGTCAAGGAGAACGCCGATCTGGTCCGGATCAACCCGATTTCCGGCCCCGGCATCTGCGGCGCGGAGTATCCGCTCAAGGTCGCGGCGCTCGGCGAAGGCGGCGGCAGCTTCGGTTTTGCCGACGACAGCCTCCGCCCGCCCGCAAGCATCGGCACTCAGCCGCGCTGGCCCATCTCGCAGCCGCCTCCCTCCCCGTCGTCTTCTTATCCCGACGCCGTCGTGCGGCAGCCCTACGGCGCGCCGTCCCGGGGGCCGATTTCCTTGACCGCGCCGGGGGTCGCGCAACAGGATGAAATCGATCTGCCGCCCGAGGGCACGCCAGGGTTGAGCCAGCCCGGCGCGCAGAAGCGGTATCTTGGACCGTATATGGGGACGCAGGCCTATCCGCCGCGCGAGCGCTATTCGGCGCCTTATCCAGGGCGCCCCGTTACCGCCCCCGGCCTGCCGCAGGCCGATCGCATGCCGCGGCTCGGGCCGGCGCAGGGCAATTCCGTCGCAGCGTTCGGGCCGGTTGCGGTCAAGCCCGCGGCGACGCTGGCATGTCCGATCGTCTCGGCGCTCGATCGCTGGCTCGCCGATTCCGTGCAGCCCGCCGCGATGCGCTGGTTCGGCGCGCGCGTCGTCGAGATCAGGCAGATCTCGGCCTATTCCTGCCGCGGCATGAACGGCAATTCCTACGCCCATATCTCCGAACACGCTTTTGGCAATGCGCTGGATATCGCAAGTTTCACGCTCGCCGACGGACGGCAGGTTTCGGTGAAGGACGGCTGGCGAGGCACGCCGGAAGAGCAGGGCTTTCTTCGCGACGTGGAGGCCGCGGCCTGCCAGCAGTTCTCCACCGTGCTGGCGCCGGGCTCCAATGCCTATCACTACAATCACATCCACGTCGACCTGATGCGCCGCGCCAGCCAGCGCGTGATCTGCCAGCCGGCCGCGGTCTCGGGCGAGGAGGTTGCCGCGCGCGCCGCGCAGCGCAATCCCTACGCTTCGCGCGAGCCTTACGTGACCGGATCGCTGGGGAGCCGCAAAGCGGTGTGGCATCGGCACAAGCCGAACGACAAGGTCAATGAGGAAGACGAGTTCGAAGACGATTAGCGCACCGCTGCGGTTGGGTACGAAGGCGCCCACCCTCCCAGTCGTCATCGCCCGGCTTGACCGGGCGACCCAGTATTCCAGAGACGGCTGTGATGGAATCGAGAAGCCGCGGCGTACTGGATAGCCGCATGCGCGGGGTATGACGGTCCTCTATTTCGCGAGCCGCTCCAGAACGTCATGGATGACGCCGCGCAGCAGATCGAGTTTGTAGCCTGTCATCGGCAGCGGCTTCGCACCGGCGGTCGCCTGGTCAGCGGCCTTTGCAATGTTCGCCGGGTTTGCCGGCGCGCCCTGCAACGCGGCTTCCGAGGCCGAGAGGCGGAGCGGCACGGGTGCAATTCCGCCGGCCGCGATGCGGATGAACTGGATCGAGCCGGAAGAGACCACGGCGCGGACGCAAACTTCGACCAGCGGCCACTCCGCATGGCTGCGGCTGATCGCGCGCTGGTAGAGCGCGCGTTCACCCCGCACCGGGGGTGAAAGCTGAATGGCCGTGATCAACTCTCCGG
>VAZH01000609.1 GCA_005884465.1 Alphaproteobacteria bacterium
CTGGATGCAGCTCGGCGCGCGCGACGACTTAGCCGCCGCAAGGGCGGAAGCCACCGGCCTCAAGGTCGTCATGAACCGCTGCCCCAAGATCGAATATGGGCGGCTGTCCTCTGAAATTTCGTGGATGGGCGTCAATTCCCGAACGCTCAGTTCGAAACGCGCGCCGATGCCGGCCCAGGGCATGCGGCTTTCATTGAACCGGATGAGCGTCAAGGGCGGCGAGACTACCGCCTCCGACCGCGCCGCGAAAAACAAGAACGACCTTACGTGACGAGAATGCGGAACGATTTTTTCGAATAACACCCAAAGGGACGCGGAAGCGTTTCGAACTCCAGGTGAATTCTCGCACCGCCTTGACGCCGGACGCCCCGGCCATCAGCATGGGCTCGCGCGATTTCAGATAAAGCAGAACAGGACGCAAGAATGACCGATCGTGTTCCGGGATTTTCGACCCTCGCCGTGCACGCCGGCGCACAGCCCGATCCGACCACTGGCGCGCGGGTAACGCCGATCTACCAGACCACCTCGTTCGTATTCAACGATGCCGATCACGCCGCCTCGCTGTTCGGGCTGCAGGCGTTCGGAAACATCTATACCCGCATCGGAAACCCGACCAATGCCGTCCTGGAGGAACGCGTTGCAGCGCTCGAAGGCGGCACCGCTGGCCTGGCGGTCGCGTCAGGACACGCCGCGCAAGTTGTTGTGCTCCAGCAGTTGTTGATGCCCGGCGACGAGCTCATCGCGGCGCGCAAACTCTACGGTGGCTCGATCAACCAGTTCACCCACGCCTTCAAGAGCTTCGGCTGGAACGTCGCATGGGCCGACCCCGATGATATCGGCAGCTTTGAGCGCGCGGTCACGGCGCGCACCAAGGCGATCTTCATCGAGTCGATTGCAAACCCCAGCGGCAGCGTCACCGACATCGAGGCGATCTCGGCCGTGGCCCGCAAAGCCGGCGTACCGCTGATTGTCGACAACACGCTGGCGACACCCTATCTGATCCGTCCGATCGACCACGGCGCCGATATTGTCGTGCACTCGCTGACGAAATTTTTAGGCGGGCACGGCAACTCGATCGGCGGCATCATTGTCGATGCCGGCACCTTCGACTGGTCGAAGGACAACAAATATCCGATGCTGAGCGAGCCGCGTCCCGAATATCACGGCATCAAGATTCAGGAGACCTTCGGCAACTTTGCATTTGCAATCGCCTGCCGCGTGCTGGGCTTGCGCGATCTCGGCCCCGCGCTCTCGCCGTTCAACGCGTTCCTGATTCTCACCGGCATCGAGACGCTGCCGCTGCGCATGCAAAAGCATTGCGACAATGCCAAAGCGATCGCGGAATGGCTATCGGCGCATCCGGCGGTCGCCTCGGTCAACTACGCCGGCCTGTCCGGCGACA
>VAZH01000610.1 GCA_005884465.1 Alphaproteobacteria bacterium
CTCGCCAATGTCGGCGACACCCGCTCGCTGGTGATTCACCCAGCGTCGACCACGCACAGTCAGCTCGACGATGCCGCCAAGATCAAGTCAGGCGCCGGGCCCGACGTGGTGCGGCTCTCGATCGGCATCGAGGACAAGGAAGATCTGATCGCCGACCTGGATCAGGCGCTGAACGCGTGAGCCGCCGTCATTGGCAGTCCTTAGCCATATTTCCAAATGGCCGCCAGCGGACGATGCCGCGCCCTACGGGCTGCGCTATATTGGGCTAGTGCCGAAACCATTATTCGGAGCCGCCAATGTTGCGCTTCACGATTGCAATCCTGCTGGCGATGTTAGCCAGCGACACAACTATGAGTGCTGAGCAAGCTGTCGCCCGCCACGGCGTGCATCGCACGGCCGTTATTCTGCCCGCCGGACTGCCGCGGCCGCATTACAAATTCCGAACCACCATCTCGTATGGCCCGCGGCACTCTTA
>VAZH01000611.1 GCA_005884465.1 Alphaproteobacteria bacterium
AAAGCGGTGCTTGTTGGCATCAGGTTAAGGCGGTGGCCAGGATTTCGATACCAGGGGTTCTTTCATGTATTTCGCATCACGCCTTGCCGCGGTGACGCTCGCCGCGCTGCTGTGCTGGACCGTGCCCGCTTCCTCCCAGCAAGCGCCGCCGCCGCAACCGCCTCCGCCGCAGTACCAGCCCGGCGGCAATAACTATGGACCGGACGAATTGGTCGGCGCCGGACACCGGTTTTTCGGCAATGTATCGCGCGGCCTCGCTTCGGTGATCGAGCGCGCGGTCAGCCAATGGGGCCTGCCGAACGGCTATATCCTTGGCGAGGAAGGTTCTGGCGCCTTTGTCGCCGGACTGAGATACGGCGAAGGCACGCTCTATACCAAGAATGCCGGCGATCTGCGGGTCTACTGGCAGGGGCCGTCGGTCGGCTTCGACTGGGGCGGCGACGGCGCGCGCACCATGACGCTGGTCTATAATCTCCCCGCAACCAATGCGATCTACCAGCGCTTTGCCGGCATCGATGGCTCCGCCTATATCATCGGCGGCTTCGGGATGACCGCGCTGACCGCCAACGGCATCGTCCTGGTGCCGATCCGCTCCGGTCTCGGCCTGCGCCTTGGCGCGAATATCGGCTATCTCAAATATACCCCGCGCGCGACCTGGAACCCGTTCTGATCGCACCGAGCGCGGATTTCCCAAAGCCAGCAAACGCCAGGGTACGAATTCACGTTAGCGCTGCATTAGGCTGGCGTTTAACCTGTTGCCCATGGCATTGTGATTTACAAATTTCTCGCGGGGAGTAGCATCCATGGTCGAACCGATCATGTATCTGGCGATCGGTTTTCTGGTCTCGATGCTGTTGGGCCTGATGATCGTTCCACTGGTGCATAACCGCGCGGTGCGGCTGACGACCAAGCGCATGGAGGCGGCGACACCGTTGTCGATGGCCGAAATCCAGGCCGACAAGGATCAGCTGCGCGCGGAATTCGCGATGTCGGCGCGGCGGCTTGAGATGAGCGTCGATCAGCTCAAGAGCAAGACCACCAGCCAGCTCGCCGAGCTCGGCAAGAAATCCGATGCGATCAATCGCATGAAGCTCGAGCTTGGCGAGAAGAACGCCACGATCTTTTCGCTTGAAGCGCGCGAGAAGGCGATGAAGGAACAGCTGCGCGCCTCCGAAGAGGAATTCGCCGCCAAGACCGAAGCGCTGCGCACCGCCGAGCAGGCGCTAAACGACAAGCAAAACGAGCTCGCCAAACTCAATACCGAATTGTCCGACCGTTCGATGACGGCGGAGAGCCGCCAGGTCGAACTGATCGCGGTGCGCGCCCAGATCGATGAGCTCAAGAACCGGGTCACTGATGCCGAAAAGGAATTTTCTACGACCCAGGCGCGGCTCCAGCAGGAGCGTGGCGAATCCGAGAAGGCGACACGCGAGCTCGGCGAGGCGCGCAGCCGCGTCGAAAACCTGAGCCAGCGCGTCACCGATCTCGATCGCCAGCTGATCCTGCAGGTCAAGGAAGCCGAAATGCTCGGCAACCGCGTCAACGACCTGGAAGCCCGCCTTGCCACCCAGGGCAAGCTGCTCGCCGAGCGCGACTATGAGAACAAGCAGCTGCGCCAGGCCAACGAAGCCGCCGAACGCACGGCTGGCGAGTTGCGCGGCGAAATCGCCGCATTGGGCGGCGGCGGCAAATCCCCGGCGTTCGAAAAACTGCGGACCGAAAAGGCGGCGGTCGAGGAACAACTCCGCATCGCGCGTGACGAACGCGCCAAGCTGCAGCGCGACATCAACGCCATCCAGCAGCAGGCCGAAAGCTCATGGGCGACCGAGCGCATGGAAAATGCGCTGTTGCGCGAACGCATCAACGATATCGCCGCCGAAGTCGCAAAGCTCGCGATGCAGCTCGAGGGGCCGAATTCGCCGATCGAGGCCATGCTGGCGGCGGAACCCGCGATCCCGCCGATGGCGGCGCGACCGGCCAATGGCGCTCCGCCCATTGGCGCGGAAACGAGCCGTGCCGCTCCCGACGGCGGCGGCGGGACGCTTGCCGAACGGATCCGGGCGCTGCAGTCCCACGCCTCCCGCGCCCGGCAGCAGCAACCAAGCTGATGCTTCGGCGTGGTTTTTCGCGATTAGCTTGACACCAGTAGCCCGCACTTCGTAAATCGCCGTGACTAAGGACATGTATTTTCCGATCGAACGCCCGCTTGCCGGCTTTTGATCGCGCACGAAAATCCCGGACGCATAGCTCAGCGGGAGAGCGTTCCCTTCACACGGGAGAGGTCCAAGGTTCGATCCCTTGTGCGTCCACCATTTTTGATCTGCCGCGTGCCGAATTTACGTTTAATCATTTTACGCCAGAGCGATTGCCGGATCCGCGCCGATGACCCCTCGAAAGCTTGTCATTCTCTTCACCAGCCTGACCGGAGGCGCGATCGGCCTGTTCGCGCCCATTGGCGTCGTCAAATGGCTGCTGCAAACCGAGCCTGAGGACGCAGGAATCCTGACCCTGTTTTTCTTTCCGGTCTGGTGTCTGCTGCTGATTCTGGGACTTTTGATCGGACGCAGGCTCGGGTTGCTGGTGACCGGCGGCAAGCGGGTTTTGCAAAGATAGTGGGGCTTGGTGTGTTCGGACAGGAGCGTTTCGAACGAGTTGGCCGTAACGCCGGTGAGCGAACGGCATCAAGCCGTTACATCTGGCGGCGCCGAGATTCGTTCCGGATCAAATCCCGAGAATCCAAACCGCAACAATGGTCCCGAGCACGGCCAGACCGGAAATCGTCCAGCCCGCCGCGTAGACCGCACCATCCGTTTCGGGCCTGTCCACCATGGAATCGTGCCAGTGGGTCATGACAGCCTCCTGGAGATTGCCTCTGGTAGATAGTCTCCGCCAGCGGCCGAAGGTTCAAACACGCTCTAATAATCGCGGCGGTGGCTGGGGGTTCCGTCCGAGCAGCTCGAAACCTCGCTATCTGCTGCGACGCTCGGGCCAAAGCGGATATCGACCGGTTTGTACTACCGGTTATGCGCGCGCCGCCCTCGCCGCTGCCGATGGTCAGCGCGGGAATGCCTTGCGACATCGCGC
>VAZH01000612.1 GCA_005884465.1 Alphaproteobacteria bacterium
CATGATCATCGGACCGAAGGTTTTGTCCAGCATGGTGCCGATGATGATCTCAACGCCCTTTTTTGCCATCGGCCCGACGAGTATGCCCTGGATGGCCGCATCGGGGCGATGCCGGCGCGCGTTTTCGAGCAGCGCCTCATAGGCCAAAAACACCTCGCCCTTGGTTGCAATATTGACGCGCACGCCGCCGACTTCGCTCTTGTGCGGAATATCGTGCGACTGGATCTTCATGACCAGCGGAAAACCGACGCGGGCGATCGCACCGTCCAGCGCGCTTTTCTCGGTCACCAGCACCTCGTCGGGCAACGCGATTCCGGCCTCGCGCAGCAGTGCTTTGCTGTCGGACTCCGAAAGCTTTGCAGATGTCAGATGCGCGGAGATATCGCGGAGCACCAACGTCGACGCATCGGCAGGCGGCGCCAAGGTGAATTTGGCGCGCTGAACCATCTGCCGCATGCCAACACCGACATGCGTCAGCCCGGACAACACGATCGCGCCCGAGGCGGCAAGTTCCTTGCGCGCGAAATCCGACGGCAGCGTGTAGGAGTAGAACACGACCGGCTTGTTCTGCGCATCGAGCACCGGCTTCAGTTCGGCCTGCTTGAACGGCATCCTTGTATCGCTCGACAGCGACAGCACCACCAGGATGGCGTCGACCTCGTCCGACACGTCGAGCAGATCGATGCTCTTCTGCAAGCCGCCGCTGTGCACGCCCTGCGCGGTGACGTCGATCGGGTTGCGCGTCGCGCCATAGGACGGCAGCAATTTGCTGATTTCCGCCTGGATCGTTTCAGACAATTCCGGCACCTGCAGGCCCTGCATCGCGACCGTGTCCGCGCCCCAGATGCCGGCGCCACCCGACACCGTGAGCACGGCAACGCGATCCCCTTTGGGCATCGGATTAGTCGTAAGCAGAGCGGCAATGGTGACGGCCTCATCGAGATCGTTGGAGACGATAAAACCGTACTTCGCGAACACCGCGTCATAGGCCGCCGACCAGCCGGCCATGCTGGCGGTATGCGAGGCGGCGGCGCGCTCGCCGGCGCCGGAGCGGCCGACCTTTGTCACGATGACGGGCTTGCCGACTTCCGCGGCGCGGCGGGCGGCGGCGAGAAATTTCTCGACGTCGCGAATGCCCTCGATGAACAGCAGGATCACGTCGGTGGAGGAATCCTGCACCATGTATTCGAAAAATTCGCCGGCTCCGAGGTCGGATTCGTTGCCGGCGCTGATGACGTAACTGAGCGCGATGCCGAGCGCGCGGGCGCGGTGATAGATCGCAAAGCCGATGCCGCCGCTCTGCGCGACGATGCCGATCCGCCGCCTGGTCGCGATCAGCCGCGGCTCATTGGGCTTGACATCGACGGTCGGGCTGAAGGTGGCGGCGACGCGCTGGACTTCGCTGTAAAATCCTTCCGCATTGGGACCGGAAATCCGCATCCCGGTCCTTTTCGCAAGCTCCGCGATGGCATCCTGCATCGCGG
>VAZH01000122.1 GCA_005884465.1 Alphaproteobacteria bacterium
CCGGCTCGACGACATCGCATTCGAGGATCTTGGTGATCAGAGCGTCAAGAATATTGTCCGTCCGATCCGCGTCTTTCGGGTCCGGCTTGAGCCAGACGCAACCACCGCGCCGGAGGGCGCGAAGGAGGCTGCGGCGGCGACAACGATCTCCAAGAAGCCGTCCATCGCCGTGCTGCCGCTCGTTAACATGAGCGGCGATCCGGAGCAGGAATTCTTCGCGGACGGCCTCACCGAGGATATCATTACGGAGCTGTCACGCTTCCGCGACCTGCTCGTCATCTCGCGCAACTCGACCTTCGTATACAAGGGCAAGGCGGTGAAGGTGCAGGAGGTCGCGCGCGAATTTGGCGTCGAATACGTCCTCGAGGGGAGCGTGCGAAAGGCGGGTGATCGCATCCGCGTCACCGTGCAGCTGATCGACGCAGAAACCGACCGTCATATTTGGGCTGATCGCTATGACCGCGAGCTTGAGGATATCTTCGCCATCCAGGACGAGATGACCCGCGCGATCGTCGCGACGCTCCCCGGCCGCGTCGAGGCCGCCACGCATGACCGTGCGAAGCGCAAGCCGACCGACAACATGGCGGCTTATGAGTGCGTGCTGACGGCCAAGGTGCTGCACCACCGCTCTGTCCGGGAGGACAACGCCGAGGCGCAGCGCCTGCTTGATCGTGCCATCGCGCTCGATCCAAACTATGCTCACGCTCACGCCTGGAAGGGATGCGTGCTGGGCCAGGCGTGGATTTATGGCTGGTGCGTGGATCGCGACGCCGCCTTCCAGCAGGTGGCCGCGGAGCTGGAGATCGCGCTGGCGCTCGACGACAACGACAGCGACGTGCATCGGATCCTCGCCGCGCTGAATTTGACGAGCGAGGATCATGACAAGGCGGCGTACCATCAGGAACGGGCGCTCGCGCTCAACCCCAACTACGACCTTGTTGTGGTGCAGCAGGGCGAGCTTCTAACATGGCTTGGGCGGCCGGAGGAGGGCATCGACTGGATCAAAAAAGCGATGCGCCTCAACCCGTACCACCCAGAGCGCTTCTGGAGCCACCTCGGGCGCGCCTGCTATTGCGCCGAGAAATACGCCGAAGCCGCCGAGGCCTTCTCCCGGATCACGCGGCCTGACCACACGCATCATGCTTTCCTCGCCGCTACCTTCGCGCAGATGGGCAACGCGGTCGCGGCTGCCGCGCACGCGGCGGAGGTGCTGAAGCGTGAGCCGGAATTCTCAGTGGCCCTCTACCTCGCCACCCAGCACTACAAGCTCGAAGTTGACCGCCAGCGCCACGAGGCTGGGCTGCTCAAGGCGGGTCTTCCGGCCTGACCCGGCGCGAGGCGGAAAGGAAGCAGGACCGGATGAGCGGAAAGTACCTAGCGCAGCAATGCGGTCCGCATCACGAATGAATGTGTGGCGAGTGTCGCGGTCGCCGATCCGGTGAAGCGGTCGCAAACCAGTCCCATTTGCGGATCGTCGGAGAAGCTCATCGCGATCGCAGATTGCGGCTTGACGAAATGCGCGCGCATCAGCGTCATGTCGGTATCGCCCAGGACGGTCGCAGACATCGACATGCTCGCGCTCGGCGCCAGGATCATCATGCGCATCCAGACATCGTTGCTGTTGGAAGCCGCGATCCGCGTCGACGTCGCCACTACGCTCCCCGGACCTTGCGGTCCCTTGGCGACGACCTGGTCGATCGTGATGACCGCCGTCGAACTGCGAGGAGCCGAGGTCGGGCGGACGCTGCGGGGAATCGGCGCGCTGGCCGCGACGATATTGCCGCGGTCGACCGGAGATGAGGATGCCGGCGCGTAGGCCAGTGCCTGCATCGCGGTGAAAACACTTGCGGTCGATTGCGGGTCGGTGGAGACAAGCGCCTGGCGGGCGTTGATGGCGGCGACCAGCGCCGGAGTTAACTGCTTCGGCGCGGTGGCGGCATCGTCCCAGAAGCCGCGGGCGTTGATGATGTCAGCCGGCGTTTGCGGTTTCGCTTCGGCCTTGTCAGCGGATGATGCCTGCGCATCAACCGCAGCCGCCTGCTTCGCCTTCGGAGGCTGGACGCTCTGTACGTCGGCGGATGCTAGCTGGAACGTCGAGGCGGCCACAGGCTGGGTGGATTTGGTGGGGAGGGCGGCGGCCATCAGGCCGGCCGAGGTGGATTTTTGGCCGGCCATCGGGGCGGCGGCGCCCTCGTCATCCTCGTCGTTCGATTTGCCCCTGAACAACGCGGCGAACAGGCTCGGTTTGCTTTTGGTCGAAGCGTCGCCGCCGTTGCCGCGTTTTTCAATGTCGGCGCGGGCAAGCTCGTATCCGATCAGCGGGTTGCCGTCGGAGGGAAGATGCACGGTACGGCCATCGGGGAATACGCGGGCCAACTGGTCGTGGGTCATTCGCGGCCAGTGCCGAATGCTGCCGGTGTCGAGATGGACGAAAGGCGAGCCCGATGTCGGATAGAACCCGACGCCGCCACGCTGCAGACGGAGCCCGGCGTAGCGGATTTGTTCAAGCGGCACGTCCGGAATGAAAAAATCCATGGCGTGGCCGAGCATGTGCTGGCTGAAGCGGGCCACCCCTGAAGAACGGCGGTGGAGCATGGCGTTGGTGGCGGGGGAGCGGTAGGAGGAAATGATGTGGATCGGCTTCTTGCCGTCGACGTCGCGGTAGACTTCCCAGAGGATGTCGAACAGGCGACGATCCATCGTGGTCTGTTCCTGGCTGCGCCAGTCGCGGAGGTAATGATTGAGCTGCTTCAGCGCTTCTTCGTCATAGCGCCCGTCACGCTTGAAGGTGACGGTGATATCTTCCTCGGAATGGGTGTGATGGAAGGAAAGGGTGCGGGTTTCGTTGAGCGCGGTCGCATCGTGGACCGATCCGGCTCCCATCAGCAGCAACAATGATGTCAGGCCGAACTGATATCCGGCCTTCGGCAACGACAGCGGTTTGAATTGGCGTGCGAAACCAGTCAGCACAAATGAGCCCCACCCAGAGGTCGACCGAACAAGGAACTCTTCCGCTACCCCGTGTGGCGAAAGAGGGTTAATGCAGTCTTAATGCGGGTGGGTTATCTGAGATTTAGGTCCACCCCCCAAGTCGCCTTAACCTAACCCGCCGAGTGTGGCGAAAAAGTGCCCTGGTTAATTGCGGGTGGAGAATGGTTAATGCGAACGGCCTCGCCCGGAGAGCGAGGCCGTTGATTTAGTTAGCTGAATTTAGACTGGCCCGCTCACAATGGTGAACGGTCAGCGTGTGAAGATCCGCCGCTGTTGCTGCTGCAGGCGACGGCCCGGAATGGGAGCGGGCGGTACCGGTGCTCCAAACAGACGTTCAAAGAACGACGGTCCTGAATAGGACGGTCCATAACCATAATAAGTGTTGTCGCTGGCGATGTTGACGCCAGCCGGGAGACCGCCGGTGGGACGACCGTAGCTTGGCTGGGCACGCGCAACCACGTTTTCCAGATCCTTGTTCTTAGAGTTGCGGAGCAGCGCCAGCATGGCGGCGTCGCGGTTATAGATATCCTTGCGGATTTGCAGCTTGCCCGCCTCATCCACAAACGCCGTCTGGTAGGTGATATTGACCGGTATCGGCGTCGGAAATTTGATGTCGATCTCGCTGTGGCCATACATGCTGCGGATTTTCTCGGGCGTGTAGCGCTCGTTCGGCATCGTGATGTTGAGCAGCGTCGCGGCATATTGATCCGGATTCTGCACCCGCATGCAGCCATGGCTGAACGCCCGCTCTTCCTTGGCGAACAAATGCTTGTCCGGGGTATCGTGCTGATAGACCAGGAACTTGTTCGGGAAATTGAAGCGGATCCGGCCGAGCGCATTGGCTTCGCCGGGCGGCTGCGAGATATGAATGCCGCCGTCGCGGCCGTATTCCAGCCTCAGCCCCATGCGCTGCAGCACGGTCGGATCCTGCTGTAGCGCCGGCAGATATTCGTTGTAGATGATCGACGGCGGCACGTTCCAGGTCGGATTGACCGTGATGAACTTCATGGTCTCCGTCAAAAGCGGCGTCGCATGAACCCCCGGCTGGCCGGTGACCACCTTGGTGTTCCAGATCGGCGCGCCATTCCGCATCACCTTGAGCGTGTAGTCGGGGATGTTGAGGATGACATAGGCATCGCCGAGCGATGGTGCGCCGAGCTGGCGCGGCAGCCAGCGCCAGCGCTCCATGTTGACGATCACCGTGTCGATCTTGCGGTCGCGCTTCGGGCTGTTCAATGCCTTGACGGTACGGTCGTCCAGGATACCGGTCGGGTTGAGTTCGGCGCCGTCCTGGAATCGGCGCACGGCTTCGGCGAGCTTGGCGTCGTAGTGGGTATCACTGGCGTTCTCGGTGATGCCGAGCTTGGCGCGCAGTTGCGGTACGCGCGCATCTTGCATCTCGACCGCGGGCTGCTTCTTGTTGCGCGCCGGCGAGTATTTTAGGGCCGCTCCCTCCGCGATCTGAATCATCGGGCCATCACCCTGGCCGCGCAGTTCGGCAAGCTTCGTCTTCAATTCGCGGTAGAGCTTGTGCGGCGGGTTGTAGCCCTCGAGCGCTGCCGAGGCATCCTTGGCGGTCGTGATATTCGTCAGCACCTCCCAAGGGTCGGTCGGATGATCAGGAAACAGTATGTCATAGCTGACCTGCGACCAGTGAAACCGGCCGCTCTGTGCCTGGCGCGCGTAATCGAGCATGCTGCCGGTCAGCTTCAAATCGGCTTCCGCAAGCTGATCCGGCGTGGTCGCCGCCGTGAAATCCGGCACCGGATAGTCGGCGGCATTCAAGCCTTCGGAAGCCGCATCCTTCAGGCGTGCGACGACGCCTTTGCCGTTCTCGGTCAGCGTGCCGGCCTGGGTCCACAGCGGCGCAAATTCACGCGCGGTGTAAAACTTCTCAACCGCCGCGCGTTCGCCCTTGCGGTCGAAATAGCGCAATGATTTTGCGCCCAGCATTTCGCGCAACTTGTCGGCGACCGGCTGGTCCGCCGGCGGGACGTTGCTGGCGGCCTTGGTTGGCTCCTTGGCGGGCTCGGGGGCTGGCGTTGCGGTGACCGCCTCCGGCGGAGGCGCGGTTGGGGTGGTCGCGGTGTCGCTCTTGCCGGTGTCGTTCTTGCTGTCGTTTTTATTGGTGTCGGCGGCCGGAGCGGTGACGAGCTCGGCTGGTTTGGTCTCCGCCGGCTTCTCGGTCGTCTTTTCCGTCGTCTTTGGCTCGGTTGCGTTGGGCGCGTCGGTCCCGGGCGCGTTGGGCACCGATGCTGTGGTATCCAGTTTGAAGTCGTCGATGGTCGGCGGCGGCAGATTTGCGGGCTCGGGACGTGGGATTGCCGCGTCGATCGCGAGTTCTGCGGCGCTGCTGCGGGCCGGATTGGCCTGTGCAAGTGCCGAGGTCGCGGCCACCGTGAGGAAGGTTGCCGCGACGGTCATCAGAACGCGGTCAAATCCAGCACGGTTCTTCAAACGGTCACTCATCCTCACACCCCCTTGGGCGAACTGCCCCGGCATGGAACAGCTCTCAGTATCGTCCGTCGCAGGTTTGGCTAAAGCGCCGGGTCTTTCAGTCTAGCAACCCATTCAGTCAACATTTGGTTCGCGTCTGAATGTGCTCCAAATCAAAGTCGCTACGCCTGCACGCAACGATTCATACGCAGACGATACATGGGCCCCCCTGCTGCAGCCAGCGTCACCCGGGTCAACTCACGACAAACTGACTTCAAAGGACCCCCTTTGCAACGGATTGCGCGCTTTTGCCACGCGCTTTTCCTTTTGTCTGTCACCGGCAAGCAACGGTCGAGATGTTCCGGAATGGCCGACGTCCTTAACCTCTTGGTTACGGAACGCGACAATTTCTCCATATGCCTCAGTTCGCCTCATGCGCGCCGCCAGCGGCCGGATCTTCAGTGGGAGCCTCATCGAGCTTGCGGTAAAGCGTCGAGCGGCCGATTTTCAACCGGCGTGCAACTTCGGACATCTGCCCGCGATAATGCGAGATCGCGAACCGGATGATCTCACTCTCCATTTCTTCCAGCGGCCGCATTTCTCCTGATGTCGTCAGCATCGCCAGCGTTCCTGCGGATGGCAAAGGCACGATAGGTATTTCGTTACCTGAAACCATGGCCGGCGCGGTGGAATGAAAGCCCGGGCCAAGGACGAGCGGTTCGCTGTGCTGGCTGTGCGCCTCGGACATCGGCGGCGATTGCGCGGCGGCCTGCGGAAAATCGGCAAGGCTGAGCTGGTCGCCGTCGCTCATGACAACGGCGCGATAAACCGCGTTCTCCAGCTGGCGGATATTGCCGGGCCACTCGAGCTGCGACAGGTGAGCCATGGCCTCGCCGCTAATGCCGGTGATGAGGCGATTTTCTTCGGCGCAGAATCTCGCGAGAAAATGTCGCAGCAGATGCGGGATGTCCTCGCGGCGCATCCGC
The DNA here is from genome assembly GCA_005884465.1 of Alphaproteobacteria bacterium. GTDB lineage: Bacteria > Pseudomonadota > Alphaproteobacteria > Rhizobiales > Xanthobacteraceae > Bradyrhizobium. The sequence goes on from VAZH01000122.1 coordinate 6,414, forward strand.
AACGGAGGAATCGTCAGCGGCAGCACATGCAGGCGATAGAACAAATCTTCGCGGAAGTGTCCGCTTTTGACGCGCTCCAGCAGCTTGCGGTTAGTCGCGGAGATGATGCGCACGTCGACCTTTACCGGCTTGCGCCCGCCAACCGCCTCGACCGCGCCTTCCTGCAGCGCGCGAAGCAGCTTGACCTGCGCTGGCAACGGTAATTCCGAGACTTCGTCGAGAAACAGCGTGCCGCCGGAGGCTTCGACGAATTTGCCGGTGTGGCGTTCGGTAGCGCCGGTAAACGCCCCCTTCTCGTGGCCGAACAGGATCGACTCGACGAGGTTATCCGGGATTGCGCCGCAATTGACCGCAACGAACGGTTTTGATTTGCGTTCGCCGCTGCCATGGATGGCGCGCGCGAACAATTCCTTGCCGACACCGGACTCGCCTTCGACCAGCACCGGAATTGTCGAGCTCGCTGCCTTTTGCGCGGTGCGCAGCACACCGGCCATGGTGTCGCTGCGGGTAATGATGTCGGCGAAGGTCAATCTGCCTTCGCGGCTATGTTTGATGCGCTGCAACTCGCTCTTCAGCGCGCTGGCGTTGAGCGCATTGCGCAGCGACACCTGAAGGCGTTCGATGCCGACAGGCTTCACGACGAAATCCTGGGCGCCGGCGCGCATCGCCGACACGACGTTATCGATGCCGCCATGGGCGGTCTGAACGATGACGGGGATGTTGAGGCCGGCTTCGCGGATTTTTGCCAGCACGCCCATGCCATCGAGGCCGGGCATCACCAGATCGAGCACCACGGCATCGATGGCCGGCGCGTCGGCTGCGGTGAGCATGGCGATGGCCGCGTCGCCTGACTCGACGACGAGCGTCTCATAGCCGCATTTCTGCACCATGTTCTCGATCAGGCGCCGTGCCACAGCGTCGTCATCGACAATCAAAATGCTGGCAGCCATGGCTTTCCCCGCACGCTACAACTATCTGTCTTGAATCGGGGCACTCTGGCCGATGCCGATTAACGCCCTCTTAAACGTTGACGTCCCGCCAATAAACGTTGACGTCCTGCCAAACCTCCTGCGCGCCGCGGTAGCACATGTCGAACGCCACATAGAGGATGATCAGGAGGCCGATATAGGCGATCCAGCGGTGCTTTTGCAGCAGACGCGCAATAAAGCTGGCGGCGAGGCCCATCAGCGCAATGGATAGCCCCAAACCGAATACCAGGATGAGCGGATGCTCGCGGGCAGCACCCGCGACCGCCAGCACGTTGTCGAGCGACATCGACACGTCGGCGATCGTGATCTGCCATATGGCCTGGCCGAGCGTCTTGCGAGACGGCCCGGAGATCATGCCATCAGCATTGATATCCTGGTCGTTCAACGCCGCTTTGGCGTTTTGATGATGTGCGGGCGACGTGCGCAACTCGCGCCACATCTTCCAGCACACCCAAAGCAGGAGAATGCCGCCGGCCAGCAGCAGTCCGATGATCTCAAGCAGTTGCACCGTGATGCTCGCGAAACCGATTCGCAGTATGGTGGCGGCGAAGATGCCGACCAGAATCGCCTTTTCGTTGGCTCTCGTGCAAACCGGCGGCTGCCAGTCCGATGACGACCGCATTGTCGCCGGCAAGCACCAGATCAATCATCACGACCTGGAGAAACGCTGTCAGGGCTTCCGGGGAAAGCATCTCGGTCATGCGGGCCACTCCGTTAAACGTCCAGTCCGACATCACAGTTCGCTTGAACTGCCAGAGGGGCCCGGCCTTGGACGTGCATGCTCAGAAACGACGCAGTTAAAACTGCGGAGGATTGATCCCGTTAGTCAGGTTGATCCGAAAGGATGAAAAGCCTGACCATCTGGTCCGGCTCGATCAGAATAGAAACAGCGACGCCGACAAAAGTCAGGACCCCGGCGATATCGAACCCCATCGCGCGGGCCCGATTGCGCCGGCAAAGCAGCGCGACTCCAGCCGTCGCCGCGCCAAGCGTAAACAGCAGTGTCGCGATCGCAGGCGTCAGCTGGCAAGACGTAGCTCATCCCGAGGTCGCCATCAGCGCTTCGAGCCGGATGCCGGCAAACAATTCCTTCGCCCGATGCCTCGATCCCTGATTGTGCTTCCGAATAATCTGGCTGCGGTCTGCGAAGGCCATCGCTTTCCTCGTCGCACTCGCTGAAGTTCACGGCACCGCACGGATATGCTACGGAAAGTCGTCCTGTTTATTAATTCATACTGGATAGTTTAGTAATCGTGAAACGGGGAAAACATCAAGAGGCTTTGGCTGAAAAGCCTCAGCGCAAGGTTGCGCCGGAAGCCCGGCAATTGCGGAAACAGGCGGGGGATTGGTTGAAGCAGCGCAGGGCGGATGCCGGCCTGTCGCAGATCGATCTCGCCGCGCGGCTCGGTCTCAAATACTACACCTTCATCTCGCAAGTTGAGAACGGGTTTAGCCGCGTTCCAACTGAAATCATGGCGGCATGGGCCGCCGAACTGGGTCTTGAACCGGCGGCATTCGCTAAGCATCTGTTGTTGTATTATGAGCCGGAATTACACCGGCTACTGTTCGGAGCGAAAAAATGAGTGTGGTTGCGTTCGAGCGCAAACCGAGCGCGGGCTTGTGGAGCGAAACGGAGCTCAACACCATGGTCGCGGCGCTGAACGTCGCCATTGCGTCGGGCGGCGGCCGCGGATGCGAAACCGGCATGACGGAAACCGGCGATGCGCAGTTTTACCTGCTGGGTCCGCTTCCGGATCAGGCTTGCGAGTTGTGCGTGTCGCGGATCGGCGGACGTTACATACTCGAGGACGGGTCAGGCCGGTTCTTGTTCGAGCATCAAAGCCTCGCCCTTGTCGCGCTCCACGCGAAGGCCGCAGTCCAATCCATGCGGGGGTGGCTTGTCGCGCGCGCCGTGCTGTTATGGTGTACGATTCGGCACTTAATTCACGACAAGGTCGAGCCTCTGCTCACCGAGGGCGAAGAACTGCTAGTCGAGTTGGCACCGCAGCTTGCAGCTTTCGCCTGATCGCCACACCCATTTTGAAAGTGTTCATGACGACGAGATTTGCGATTTCCCGAACCAACGAGACATCCCGCAAACCCGCATCGAGCAGGGGAGCCGCGACCGGCAAGGCGAATCGCAAATCGTCCGGCAAACCGCGATCAGCCAAATTACCGGAATGGAACCTGGCCGATCTCTATTCCGGTATCGATGCGCCGGAAATCACCCGCGACCTCACAAGGCTGGACGCGGAATGCGTCGCGTTTGAGACGGCCTGCAAGGGCAAGCTCGCGGAGCAGACGGCGCAGGAGGGCGGCGGCAAATGGCTCGCCGCGGCGATCAATCGCTACGAAGCGATCGAGGATCTCGCCGGGCGTTTGGGCTCCTATGCCGGCCTGGTTCATGCCGGCGACAGCGTCGATCCCGCGATCTCCAAATTCTACGGTGACGTTTCCGAGCGGCTGACCAATGCGTCCGTGCATCTGCTGTTCTTCGCGCTCGAGCTCAACCGCGTCGACGATGCGGCAATCGAACGCGCGATGCAGACGCCTGAACTCGGATACTATCGCCCCTGGATCGAAGATCTGCGCAAGGACAAGCCGTATCAGCTGGAGGATCGCGTCGAGCAGCTGTTTCATGAAAAATCCCAGAGCGGCTATGCTGCCTGGAATCGGCTGTTCGATCAAACCATCTCGGGCCTGCGCTTCAAGGTCTCGGGGCGCGAGCTGGCGATCGAGCCGACGTTGAACCTGCTGCAGGATCGCGCTGGCGAAAAGCGCAAGGCGGCGGCGCAGGCGCTGGCGAAAACCTTCAAGGCCAACGAGCGCACCTTTGCGCTGATCACCAATACGCTCGCCAAGGACAAGGAGATTTCCGATCGTTGGCGCGGCTTCCAGGACGTTGCGGACTCGCGGCATCTCGCCAACCGCGTCGAGCGCGAGGTCGTCGATGCGCTGGTCGGTTCGGTTCGGGCAGCCTATCCGCGGCTGTCGCATCGCTATTACGCGTTAAAGGCGGGCTGGTTCAAAAAGAGCAAGCTCGCGCATTGGGATCGCAACGCGCCGCTGCCGTTTGCCGCCACCGGCCGGATCGCCTGGCCCGATGCACAGAACATGGTGCTGACGGCCTACCGCGGATTCTCGCCCGAAATGGCCGATATTGCCGAACGATTTTTCACCGATCGCTGGATCGATGCGCCGGTGCGGCCCGGCAAGGCGCCGGGCGCGTTCTCGCACCCGACCACGCCGTCGGCGCACCCTTACGTGCTGATGAATTATCAGGGCAAGCCGCGCGACGTGATGACGCTTGCCCACGAACTCGGCCATGGCGTGCATCAGGTGCTGGCGGCGAAGAACGGCGCGCTGATGGCGCCGACGCCGCTGACGCTGGCGGAAACCGCCAGCGTGTTCGGCGAAATGCTGACCTTCAAGCGGCTGTTGGCGCAGACCTCCAGCGCCAGGCGCCGCCAGGCGCTGCTCGCCGGCAAGGTCGAGGACATGATCAACACGGTGGTGCGGCAGATCGCGTTTTATACCTTCGAACGCGCCATCCATACCGAACGGCGCAACGGCGAACTGACCGCGGAGCGCATCGGCGAAATCTGGCTCAGCGTGCAAGGCGAAAGCCTCGGTCCCGCGATCGACATCCGTCCGGGTTATGAGAATCTCTGGATGTATATCCCTCACTTCATCCATTCGCCATTCTACGTCTACGCCTACGCGTTCGGCGATTGCCTGGTGAACTCGCTCTATGCGGTTTACGAAAATGCCGCGAGCGGCTTTGCGGAGCGCTATCTGGCGATGCTGGCTGCCGGCGGCACCAAGCATTATTCCGAACTGCTCAAGCCGTTCGGTCTCGATGCCAGGGATCCCAAGTTCTGGGAAGGCGGGCTGTCGGTGATCGCGGGCATGATCGACGAGCTGGAAGGGATGGGCTGACGAGGTCGCCCAGGGATACAAAAGGCAGCCGTCGCGTTCCATGATGACGGCGACAATAAAAGTGGAGTGGCGCATGATCGAAACCCCGACGCGACGCGCTGTACTTGGAGCGGGAGTCTTCGCGGCTGGTTCACTGATCAGGATCGATAGCAGCGTCGCTCAGGCTTCGCTTCCCCCCACGCCCGCATGCCACGACGGCGACGAAGCAACATTGCGGCAGACCGAAGGGCCGTTCTTCAAGCCATCCTCGCCCGAGCGGGCCGAGTTGCTTGAAGCAGGTATGCCGGGGCAGCCAATCGAACTGGTTGGCTTCGTAATCTCCCGCACCTGTAAACCCCTCGCTGGAGCCTTACTGGATTTCTGGCAGGCCGACGATAAGGGCCGGTATGACAATTCCGGTTTCCGCCTGCGCGGCCATCAGTTCTCCGACGCGGAAGGGCGCTATCGATTGCGCAGCGTCGTGCCCGGCGTCTATGTTGGGCGCACGCGCCATATTCATGTGAAGGTGCAGCCGCGCGGCGGCCGGGTGCTGACCACCCAGCTCTATTTCCCCGGCGAGGCACAGAACCGCGCCGACGGACTCTTTCGCAGCGAGTTGCTGATGCGCACAGCCAAGAACGCGGGATGGCTCGCCGGGCGTTTCGACTTCGTGCTCGATTAGGCTCTTCAGGAAACCGCTCCAAGGCGACGCAATCCTTTAGCTGATCCCTCAATGCCGCAGTCAGGTTCCGAGCAGTCGGGTAAGCCGAGCAAAGGCGTGTAAAACATTTGTTGAACGGGGCCTATAGTCATGTTATACGGTTTGTATAACGGAGTTGTGCTATGAACGAGCGATCGAAAATTGCGCCTGATGCCCGCGGCCAGGTAATCGGGACGGTCGAAATCAAAAAGATTGGTAATTCGTCAGGAATCATTCTCTCAAAGGATGTGCTGGCTCGGATGCACGTCAACGTTGGAGACAAGCTTTACGCGACACTGACGCCCGATGGCGGATTTCGACTAACTCCTTACGATCCGGATTTCGAAAAGGCGATGGAAGTCGCGCGGCGTGGCATGAAGCGCTACCACAATGCCCTGGCTGAGCTCGCCAAATGACTGAGCCGTTTTGGCTCACTCGCCAAATGGTTGTTGCAATTCACGACGAGCAACTCACGATCCATGGCGGCGCAAGCGGTTTGCGCGACGAAGGCATGCTCGAGTCCGCGCTCGACCGGCCGAAAAACAGATGGTCTTACGAGCAGGCTGAATTGGCCGAACTAGCCGCCGCCTATGCCTTCGGCATTGCGCGCAATCATCCCTTTGTCGACGGCAACAAGCGCACCTCGTTGCTTGCGCTGTACACCTTTCTCGGTGTGAACGGCGTCGATTTCATTGTGCCTGAGGCGGAGGCAGCAGCCATTATCCTCTCCCTCGCGGCCGGCGAGGTCAGCGAAGAAGGCTTGACGCGCTGGATCAGGGACAATTGGCCGGCCGAACCGCGCAGGTAAAGGGCGCCGGGCGCACAAACGGCGCACCGCCGTTGCCCTCCCACCAGGATTGCGGTAATTCCTCGCGAGACGCGAACGTTGACCGGGGAGACCGATGGCAGAGCATAACGAAGTGGCGTACACGACCGCTGACGGCAATGATTATGAGGCTCATGAGCAGACCTATGAGGGCTTCATCAAGCTGGTGAAATACGGCACCGCCGCCGTCGTCGTCATCCTCGCCATGATGGCGATTTTCCTGACCTGATGCCTCGCCGGTTGTGCCGCTATCGGCGGCGCGATTTGAAAAAATTGCGCGCTTTCCGGCAGCAAAACCGGTATCCATGCTTGCGAAACATTTGCTCGCGCGCGTGCACCTCGCGCCGCCGGAGGCCTTATGAAGATTGCCGTTGCCAAGGAGATCGATCCGTCCGAGCCGCGCGTTGCGGCTTCGCCCGACACGGTGAAAAAATTCAAGGCGCTGGGCGTCGAGATCGCCGTTGAGCCGGGCGCGGGCATCAAGTCGGGCCTGCCCGATTCGGAATTCACCGCCGCGGGTGCTGTAGTCGGCGCCGATGCGCTGAAAGACGCCGACATTGTCATCAAGGTAAGGCGGCCGGAGCCTGGCGAACTTGTCAACTACAAGCGCGGCGCGCTGGTCATCGCCATCATGGACCCCTACGGCAACGAGGCTGCGCTGAAGGCGATGGCGGATGCCGGCGTATCGGCGTTCGCGATGGAATTGATGCCGCGCATCACCCGCGCCCAGGCGATGGACGTGCTGTCGAGCCAGGCCAATCTCGCCGGCTATCGCGCGGTGATCGAGGCGGCGGAGGCATTCGGCCGCGCCTTTCCGATGATGATGACCGCCGCGGGCACCGTTCCCGCGGCAAAGGTGTTCGTGATGGGCGTCGGGGTCGCCGGCCTGCAGGCGATCGCGACCGCGCGGCGGCTTGGCGCCGTCGTTACCGCGACCGACGTGCGCCCTGCCGTGAAGGAGCAGGTCGAAAGCCTGGGGGCCAAATTCCTCGCGGTCGAGGACGAAGAGTTCAAGCAGGCCGAAACCGCCGGCGGCTACGCCAAGGAAATGTCGAAAGAGTATCAGGCCAAGCAGGCAGCGCTGACCGCCGAGCACATCAAGAAGCAGGACATCATCATTACCACCGCGCTGATTCCGGGTCGGCCGGCGCCGCGCCTCGTCACCTCAGCGATGGTGAAGTCGATGAAGCCCGGCTCGGTGCTGGTCGATCTCGCGGTCGAGCGCGGCGGCAATGTCGAGGGCGTGAAGAGCGACGAAACCGTCGAGGTAGATGGCGTGAAGATCGTCGGCGTTCCTAACCTTGCGGGCCGCGTGGCGGCTTCGGCGTCGAGCCTCTATGCGCGTAACCTGTTTTCCTTCATTGAGACGCTGGTCGACAAATCGACCAAGGCCTTGGCGGTGAATTGGGATGACGAACTGGTCAAGTCCACCGCGCTGACGAAGGATGGCGCCGTCATTCATCCGAACTTCCAGCCGAAGGGCGCATGAATGACGGCGCCCGAACAAAATCGTTTCGTCATTCCGGGGCGCCTCGAAGAGGCGAACCCGGAATCTCAGTTTGCAAACAACCTCTGGATTCCGGGTCCGACGCGGTGCGTCGTCCCGGAATGACGAGTTAACAGGAGAGCCGCCATGGATCATCTCGCACAGGCCGTCGATCCCTTCGTGTTCCGGCTGTCGATTTTCGTGCTCGCCGTGTTCGTCGGCTATTTCGTGGTGTGGTCGGTGACGCCCGCGTTGCATACCCCGCTGATGTCGGTGACCAACGCGATTTCCTCGGTGATCGTGGTGGGTGCGCTGCTCGCCGTCGGCGTCGCCATGGTCGGCAGCGGCGGGGCCTGGGCGCGCGGCTTCGGCTTTGTTGCGCTGACATTTGCGTGCGTCAATATCTTTGGTGGCTTCCTGGTCACCCAGCGCATGCTCTCGATGTACAAGAAGAAAATCAGGTGAGCGGCGTGCACCTCGTGGTGGCGAAGACAATGGGGGCCTCTAGATGAACGCCAATCTGGCTGCAGTTTTATACCTCGTCGCAGGTGTTCTGTTCATCCTCTCGCTGCGCGGGCTGTCGAGCCCGGCATCGAGCCGCCGGGGCAACTTCCTCGGCATGGCCGGCATGGCGATCGCGGTGGCGACCACGCTCGCGGCCCATCCGCCAGCCGACGGCATCGCCTGGGTGCTGGTGGTGCTTGGCGTCGCCATCGGCGGCTCGGTCGGCGCGGTGATTGCGCGCCGGGTGCCGATGACCTCGATGCCGGAACTGGTCGCGGCGTTTCACTCGCTGGTCGGCATGGCCGCGGTGCTGGTCGCGGCTGGTGCGTTCTACGCGCCCGAGGCCTTCGACATCGGCACGCCGGGCCACATCCACGCCGCAAGCCTGGTTGAAATGTCGCTCGGCGTCGCGATCGGCGCGCTGACCTTCACCGGCTCGGTGATCGCGTTCGCAAAACTGTCGGGCCGCATGAGCGGCGCGCCGATCCTTCTGCCGGCGCGCCACGTCATCAATATCGCGCTCGGCGTTGCGCTGGTGGTCTTTATCGTCCGCCTCGTGATGACCGGCGGCGCGCTGGATTTCTGGCTGATCACCATCATCGCGCTGGTGCTCGGCGGGCTCCTGATCATCCCGATCGGCGGCGCCGACATGCCGGTCGTGATCTCGATGCTGAACTCCTATTCGGGTTGGGCCGCGGCCGGCATCGGCTTCACGCTCGGCAACTCGGCGCTGATCATCACCGGTGCGCTGGTCGGCTCATCGGGTGCGATCCTGTCCTACATCATGTGCCACGCGATGAACCGCTCCTTCATTTCGGTCATCCTGGGCGGCTTTGGCGGCGAGACCGCGGCCGTAGGAGGTGCTGCGGCCGAAGCGCGGCCGGTAAAACTCGGCTCCGCGGACGATGCCGCCTTCATCATGAAGAACGCGCAGAAGGTCATCATCGTGCCCGGCTACGGCATGGCGGTGGCGCAGGCACAGCATGCGCTGCGCGAGATGGCCGACAATCTCAAGAAGGAAGGCGTCGAGGTAAAATACGCGATTCACCCCGTGGCCGGCCGCATGCCCGGCCATATGAACGTGCTGCTTGCCGAAGCCAACGTGCCCTATGACGAGGTGTTCGAACTCGAGGACATCAATTCCGAATTCGCCCAGGCCGACGTCGCCTTCGTGATCGGCGCCAACGACGTCACCAATCCTGCCGCCGAGGACGATTCGAAATCGCCGATCTACGGCATGCCGGTGCTGCAGGTCTGGAAGGCCGGCACCGTGATGTTCATCAAGCGCTCGCTCGCGTCCGGCTATGCCGGCATCGACAATCCGCTGTTCTACCGCGATAACACCATGATGCTGCTCGGCGACGCCAAGAAGATGACCGAGAACATCGTCAAGGGGATGTGACCTCATTTACGAGAAATCATGACCGACCTGAAATGGCTTGTCGTTGTCGTAGCGGTCGGCTATCTCGGCGGTCTTGTTGCAGTGTTTCTCATGCAACGGACGTTCCTCTTTCCGATACCGCAAACGATACGCACAGCCCCTGACGCCGCCGGCTTTCCAGAAGCTGAAGAACACATTCTGACCACCGCGGACGGTGAACGGGTCATCGTCTGGCACGTTCCTGCAAAACCGGGGCATCAAGTCGTCATTTATTTTCCCGGCAACGGAGATTTTCTGGCCGGACTCGTCAGCCGCTTCCGAGGCATAACCTCGGACGGGACCGGGCTCGTGGCTTTGTCATACCGAGGTTATGCCGGCTCCAGCGGCGGGCCAAGCGAGCGCGGATTGCTTTGGGATGCCGCAGCGACCTATGCCTTTACAGCGGCGCGATATAGCGCGGATCGAATTGTCGTCTGGGGTTTTTCACTGGGCAGCGGCGTCGCGATCGCATTGGCCTCCGAGCAGCCGGTCGGAAAGCTGATCCTGGAGGCTCCCTACACCTCGATCGCGGATATTGCCGCTGCGGCTTTTCCGGTCCTGCCGGTCCGTTGGCTGCTGAGAGATCAGTTTCATTCTGACGAGCGCGTTGCGCGTGTCACCGCTCCGCTGCTGATCATGCACGGCGGGCGGGATTCGACCATTTCGATAGCCTTTGGCGAGCGATTGTTCGCGCTAGCCCACGAGCCGAAACAATTCGTGCGGTTTCTCGAAGGGGGCCACAACGATTTGGACAATTATGGTGCGACCGAAACGGCTCGACATTTCATCGGCGCTTCAAAAGGCTGACGGCCGCTGTGGTTTGGCGCATAGTCAATTCCCCGACTTTGAGGATATAGATCTATGAGCGCGCACGGCCCGATGCCGCGATCGGCGTGGATTTTCCCCGCACTGGCGGTCATTCTTTTCGCCGCAACTACCGCGCTCCGCTTTACCTTCACGCCGTCGCCCGCCGGGCTGGTGTTCGCGGCGGCGCTGCTGGTGATCCTGTTCGGCACCGTGTTCGCGGCCGTCCACCATGCCGAGGTGATCGCCAAGCGGATCGGCGAACCCTATGGCACGCTGGTGTTGACCTTGGCGGTCACCGTCATCGAGGTCGCGCTGATCGCGACCATCATGCTTGGTGATAAACCGGTGCCCACCTTGGCGCGCGACACGGTATTCGCTGTGGTAATGATCGTCTGCAACGGTCTGGTCGGTATCTGTATCCTGACCGGCGGGCTGCGCTACCGCGAGCAGGATATTCAGGTAGCCGGGTCAAACCTCTATCTCACTGTCCTGATCGTGCTGGCGACCATCACGCTGATTCTGCCCAACTATACGCTGACCATCCCTGGGCCGATCTACTCGGCGGCACAGCTTGGCTTCGTCAGTGTCGTCACCGT
>VAZH01000123.1 GCA_005884465.1 Alphaproteobacteria bacterium
TCGAAATTATTTCATCAACGAAGCCGCCGGCGATGCAGATGACGGGGCAGACGCTTCGAACCGGACGTTCGCCTTAAGCGTCCTGCTGCTCTTGGTTTCGCTGCTGGCGGTCGTGCTGCTCGCGAAAAAATTCTCACTCGTGGTCGATGCCGGCACCGCGCTGATCGGAGCGCCGCCGGCCTTCGCGGGCATTCTGGTGGCGCTATTGATCCTGTTGCCGGAGAGCGTCGCCGCCATCGCC
>VAZH01000124.1 GCA_005884465.1 Alphaproteobacteria bacterium
TCTTGCCGAAGGCGCGAATGAACTGGCCGAGCACGCCGGTCTCGTTCATGCGCCGCAGCACGACTTCGGCGTCATTCGAGGTCAGGATTTCCATGAACAGCCGGTTGGCTTCCGGATTCTCGCGCAGCTGCGTGTTGATGAGCTTCAGCGAACGCGTCACGGTGCGCATCGCATCGGGGTGAAAGGCCAGATTGTTTTTCTGCGCCAGCCGAAAAATCCGGATCAGGTTGACCGGATCATGCTTGAACACATCCGGTGCGGCGAGGTTGATGCGGTTGTTGTCGACGATGAAATCGTCGCTCTCGGGCAACCGCCGCCGGTTCATGCTCGGCCGCAACCGCGCCATCATCCGGCTCAGCACCGGCGCCGGCTTGGCCTGCTGGTCTTCCAGCTTGGCGCACAGGATCGCGGTGAGGTCGCCGACATCCTTGGCGACCAGGAAATAATGCTTCATGAAGCGTTCGACATCCTGCATGCCGGGATGCGAGGTATAGCCGAGCCGGATCGCGATCTCGCGCTGCATGTCGAACGACAGCCGCTCCTCGGCGCGGCCCGAGAAGAAATGGATATTGCAACGGACCGACCACAGGAAATCGGCGCAACGGCGGAAGGTGCGGTATTCCTGCGCGTCGAATACGCCGCGCTCCAGCAGCCCATCGGTCTCGCGCACGCGATAGACATACTTCGCGATCCAGAACAGCGTGTGCAGGTCGCGTAATCCGCCCTTGCCATCCTTGACGTTGGGCTCGACCAGATAGCGCGATTGTCCGGCGCGGCGGTGCCGTTCTTCCCGCTCGGCAAGCTTGGCGGTGACGAATTCCGCCGCCGTGCCCTGCACCACTTCCTTGTCGAAGCGCGCCACCAGTTCGTCATAGAGCGGCCGGTCCCCGGTCAGGAACCGGGTTTCGAGGATCGCGGTGCGGATCGTCATGTCGCCGCGCGCCTGCCGGATCGATTCATCGACCGAGCGGGTGGCGTGCCCGACCTTCAAACCCATGTCCCACAGACAATAAAGGATAGCCTCGGCGACCTGCTCGCCCCAGGCGGTTTGCTTGTAGGGCAGGATGAACAACAGATCGATATCGGATTCGGGCGCCATCAGTCCGCGGCCATAGCCGCCGGTGGCGACGACCGCCATGCGCTCGGCGCCCGAGGGCATCGGCGAGTGATAGAGATGGCGGGTCGCCGCGGAGAACAGGATGCGGATGATTTCATCCTGCACGAAGCACAGCCGTTCGGCGCAGCGCCGGCCGTGACGATCCTTCAGCAGCAACGCCTGCGCGGTGGCGCGCGCCGTAACCAGTTCGGCCTTTAGGAGTTGCGCCGTGGCGGAGCGAAACAGGTCCTCGCGTCCGGCATGCGTTACGGCAAGCGCGTCCACCGCGGCGCTGACCCTTGCGGTGTCGAAGCGTTCGTCGGCCTCAGGTTGGGCCTGTGTCAGAACATTATCCATGAGCTACCCGGATATCGGACCGCGCCAACGCTGTCACGGGACATTGTTGATGAGTGGCGGGGCATGCTGGATTTCGCGTTCTTCAGGCAAGGCCGTTCTCGTTGCAAGGCATGGAAGGCGGTATTTTCGCATCGGTGCGCCGCTTAACCATTTGAGATAAAATGGCTTTCTTAAAGCCTGGAGAGTTGGCCCGCCATATGAAGTGGTGACATCCGCGCCATCTTTCACTACATCCGACACGCAATTTATTTGGAGAGCGAAATGGACGCCGCCGAACTCCGCGCCACCCAGGCCCCGATCAAGGAGCGCTACAAATCCGATCCGAACGCCGCGGTCGTCACGCTCAAGGCCAGGGGCTCGATCGAGAACGAAGGCATCGCCTGCAAGGTCGAAACCGGCCGCGCCCTCGCGGTCGCCGGCCTGCATCCGGCCAGCGGCGGTTCCGGACTTGAATTGTGTTCCGGCGACATGCTGCTGGAAGCGCTGGTCGCCTGCGCCGGCGTAACCCTGAAGTCGGTAGCGACCGCGATCGAGGTGCCGCTGAAGACGGGTCTGGTCAGCGCCGAGGGCGATCTCGATTTCCGCGGCACGCTCGGCGTCGACAAGGAGGCGCCGGTCGGTTTTGCGGAAATTCGCCTGCGTTTCGACGTCGACACCTCGGCGCCGCAGGACAAACTCGATTTGCTGCTCAAACTCACCGAGCGCTATTGCGTGGTCTACCAGACCATCAAGAACGGCCCGAAGCTTTCGGTGACGATGCACAGGGTGTGAGTCAGCAATTCAACGTCGTCCCGGCCAAGCCAACGGGTCCGGCCGTTGGCCGGCCCGATGACAGGCTCCGCGCGAGCCGGGACCCATACTCCGTGTTCTCTCGTTTGAAGCAACGCTGTTCGAGGGCCTTCGCGCAACAAGAACGGCTGTGGTTATGGGTCCCCGCGTTCGCGGGGACGACATAAAAATGTCCCCCGATCTCGCCTTCATCCTGACGCTGGCGCTGCGCATGGCGGTGACGGCGGCGTTCGTGGTGTCGGCATCCGTCATCACCGAGCGCGCAGGACCGGTGATCGGTGCGCTGGTGGCGACGCTGCCAATTTCGGCGGGTCCTTCTTATGTGTTTCTCGCGCTCGATCACGATGCGGCGTTCATCGCCGAGGGCGCGCTGGCGAGCCTGCCGATCAACGCCGTGACGATCTTCCTGGCCCTCACCTATGTTTTGTTGGCGCAGCGCCGGAGTGCGCTGGTCAGTTTTGCAGGCGCGATTGTGGTGTGGATCGCGCTGGCCACGCTGTCGCGAACGGTGCACTGGTCGCTCGCCGGCGGTGTTGTGGCGAATGCCATTGCTTTCGCGATCTGCCTGCCACTGCTGCGGCGGTTCCGCCAGGTCAAGATGCCGCTGATCACGCGGCGCTGGTACGATATCCCGCTGCGCGCGTCGCTGGTTGCGACCTTGGTGGCGACGGTCGTGACGTTGTCGGGCTGGGTCGGCCCAAGCGTCAGCGGCACGATCGCGCTGTTTCCGGTGGTGTTCACCAGCATGATGCTGATCCTGCACCCGCGCATCGGTGGGCCGGCGACCGCCGCCGTGCTTGCAAACAGCGGCTGGGGCCTGATCGGACTGGGCATCGCGATTGCCGTGTTGCATGTCGCAGCACTGCGCTTCGGATCGGTGGTGGGCCTCAGCCTCGCGCTGGCAACCTGCGTGAGCTGGAATCTCGGATTGTGGTGGAATGGGCGGAGGAAGCTTGTGCGCGTATAGCTGTAGCCTACGATTCTCGACTGCTGACCCTCATGGTGAGGAGCGCCTCTTTGCGCGTCTCGAACCATGAGGCCCCGCTGGGCCCATCCTTCGAGACGCCGCTCGGTGGTGTTCACCAGCATGATGCTGATCCTGCACCCGCGCATCGGTGGGCCGGCGACCGCCGCCGTGCTTGCAAACAGCGGCTGGGGCCTGATCGGACTGGGCATCGCGATTGCCGTGTTGCATGTCGCAGCACTGCGCTTCGGATCGGTGGTGGGCCTCAGCCTCGCGCTGGCAACCTGCGTGAGCTGGAATCTCGGATTGTGGTGGAATGGGCGGAGGAAGCTTGTGCGCGTATAGCTGTAGCCTACGATTCTCGACTGCTGACCCTCATGGTGAGGAGCGCCTCTTTGCGCGTCTCGAACCATGAGGCCCCGCTAGGCCCATCCTTCGAGACGCCGCTCCGCGGCCCCTCAGGATGAGGAGTCTCACTGCTTCGGCAATTTTGCCTTCAATGCATAGAGCGCTTCCAGCGCCTCACGCGGCGACATCTCGTCGGGATGCAGCGCCCGCAAGGCCTCGATCAGCTGTTCGCCCTCGCTTGGGGGCGCCGGCTCGGTTGCGGCACGCGACGGCACCGCGAACAGCGGCAGGTCGTCGACCAGGGCGCGCGCGGTCTGGCCGCGGTCCTGCGCCTCGAGTTTTGCCAGTACCGACTTGGCGCGGGCGATCACCGGCGCAGGTAATCCCGCGAGCCTTGCGACCTGGATGCCATAGGAGCGGTCGGCCGAGCCCGGCAGCACCTCGTGCAGGAACACGACGTCGCCCTGCCACTCCTTGACCCGCACGGTGGCGTTGAACAGCCGCGGCAGTTTTGCCGACAGCGCGGTGAGCTCGTGATAGTGCGTGGCGAACAGCGTCCGGCAGCGGTTGCTCTCATGCAGATGCTCGATCGCCGCCCAGGCGATCGACAGCCCGTCGAAGGTCGCGGTGCCCCGGCCGATTTCGTCAAGAATCACCAGCGAGCGTTCGCTGGCCTGATTGAGAATCACCGCGGTCTCGACCATCTCCACCATGAAGGTGGAGCGGCCGCGCGCCAGATCGTCGGCGGCGCCAACCCGCGAGAACAGCCGGTCGACGATGCCGATTCGCGCCCGCGAGGCCGGCACGAAGCTGCCGATCTGCGCCATTAGCGCGATCAGCGCGTTCTGGCGCAGGAAGGTCGATTTGCCCGCCATGTTCGGGCCGGTGATCAGCCAGATCTGGCCTGCCCCCACCCTACCCTCCCCCGCTTGCGGGGGAGGGTAGGGTGGGGGTACCGGCGAGAGGTCGCAGGCATTGGCAATGAAGGGCTGACCGTCGCGCTTCAGCGCCTGTTCGACCACCGGATGCCGGCCACCCTCGATGGCAAAGGTCAGCGAGCCATCGACCTCGGGCCGCACATAATTGTCGTCGACGGCGAGCTTTGCCAGTGCGGTTGCGACATCAAGCATCGCAAAAGCATGCGCCGCGGTGCGCAAGTCCTCGCTCGCCGTCATGGCAAGCGCGCAAAGCCGCTCGAAGATTTCGAGCTCCAGCCCGAGCGCGCGGTCGCCGGCATTGGCAATCTTGGCTTCGATCTCGCCGAGCTCCGCCGTGGTGAATCGGGTCTGTCCGGCCAGCGTCTGGCGATGGATAAACGTCGCATTCAGCGGCGCCGCCATCAGTCTGTCGCCATGCTGGGCGGTGACTTCGACGAAATAGCCGAGCACATTGTTGTGCCGGATTTTCAGGCCCTTGACGCCGGTCTCGTCGGCATAGCGCGCCTGCATCGCGGCGACGACGAGGCGCGAGGCGTCGCGCAGATTGCGGGCCTCGTCGAGGGCGGCCTCATAGCCTTCGCGAACAAAACCGCCGTCGCGTTTTATCAGTGGCAGTTGGTCGGCCAGCGCGCGCTCGAACTCGCGCGCCAGTTCGCGCGACGGTTGGCGCAACGCCTCCATGACAGCGATGATTTCCGGCGGCGGATCGTCAAGCCTTTCAAGCCGCGCCAGCGCGGCATCGGCGGCGAGGATGCCGTCGCGCAATCCGGCGAGGTCGCGCGGGCCGCCGCGCCCGACCGATAATCGCGCCAGCGCGCGTGACATGTCGGGCGCCGCGCGCAGCGTGGTGCGGATATCGTCGCGTGCGGCAGTATCTGTAACGAAGACGGCGATCGCATCGAGCCGCCGCGCAATCGCCGCGCTTTCGGTGAGCGGCGCGGCTAGTCTCTGCGCGAGCAGGCGCGATCCGGCAGGCGTCACGGTGCAGTCGATGGCATCCAGCAGCGACCCGCGCCGTTCGCCCGAAAGCGTCCGCGTCAATTCGAGATTGGCGCGGGTGGCCGGATCGATCGCCATGGTGGTCCCGGCGGCCTCGCGCGACGGCGGCGAAAGCGGCGGGCGCTTTCCGACCTGCGTGCGGTCGATATAGGTGACGGCAGCGGCGGCGGCGGTGGCCTCCAGCCGCGACATCGCGCTGAGACCGTCCATGGTGGCGACCGCAAAATAATCGCACAGCCGCCGCTCGGCCGTGGCGCTGTCGAACAGGTCGCGGGTCAGCGGCGTCACCGCCGGCAATTCGCGCAACAGCGGCCCCAGATCGGGATCGCCATACAGCGCGTCGGTGACGATGACCTCACTGGGATTGATGCGCGAAAGCGTCGCCGCGAGTTCGCCGGTCGAGCACTCGGTGACGATGAATTCGGACGTGGAAATATCGATCCAGGCGAGCCCGATGCGGTCGCCGCCGGAGGATGCGCGCGCCCGCGCGATCGCCAGCAGGTAATTGTTGGTCCTGGCGTCCAGCAGGGTGTCTTCGGTGAGCGTGCCCGGCGTCACCAGCCGCACCACATCGCGGCGCACCACGCTCTTGTTGCCCCGCGCGCGCGCCGCGGCGGGATCTTCCATTTGCTCGCATACCGCCACGCGATGACCCAGCGCGATCAGGCGATGCAGATAGTCGTCGGAGCGTTCCACCGGCACGCCGCACATCGGGATATCCATGCCCTGATGCTTGCCGCGCTTGGTCAGCATAATGCCGAGCGCGCGCGAGGCGATTTCGGCGTCGTCGAAGAACAGTTCGTAAAAGTCGCCCATCCGACAAAACAGCAACAGCCCGGGATTGGCGGCCTTGATCTCGAGGTATTGTTCCATCATCGGCGTGACGCGCGCCGCCGCCTCGGCGGGCTGTGCGGCATCTGGCGGCGCGGGGATGGATTGCTGGATCGTCATGGGATGCGCAAACTACAAAACTTTAGGCCTCGATCCTATCGGTTTGCCGCCGCCATGCGCGTTTTCCACGTCCCCGCGACCCCTCATGCAACCTGTGAGCATAACGGACCTCACGCGAATGCGCCGCTGGAACGCAAGCGTCAATTGACCTGCCGCGGTGGCGCTCCTAAAACTCGCATCCATGCGAGCCGTTCAGCGCGGAAAACGCGGCATTCAGGGAGAGAATCGATGCACGATGTATTTGTTTGCGATGCCGTGAGAACTCCGATCGGCCGCTTCGGCGGTTCGCTGGCAAAAGTGCGCGCCGACGATCTGGCGGCCGCCCCGATCAAGGCCTTGATGGCGCGCCATCCGAAGCTCGACTGGTCGGAGGTCGATGAGGTCTATTTCGGATGCGCCAACCAGGCCGGCGAGGACAACCGCAATGTGGCGCGGATGGCGCTGCTGCTGGCCGGCCTGCCGGAAACGGTTCCGGGCGCAACCCTCAATCGCCTCTGCGCCTCGGGGTTGGATGCCGTTGGCGCCGCGGGCCGCGCGATCCGCGCCGGCGAGATCGATTTTGCCATCGCCGGCGGGGTCGAATCGATGACGCGGGCGCCGTTCGTGATGGGCAAGGCGCCGGAGGCGTTTTCGCGTTCCGCCGACATCTACGACACCACCATCGGCTGGCGCTTCATCAACCCGCTGATGAAGGCGCAATACGGCGTCGATGCCATGCCCGAGACCGGCGAGAACGTGGCCGAGGAATTCCAGGTGTCGCGCGCCGATCAGGACGCGTTCGCGATCCGCTCGCAGCAGCGTGCCGGGCAAGCGATTGCGTCGGGCTATTTCGCCGAGGAGATCACGCCGGTATCGGTGCCCGGCGGCAAGGCTGGACCCATCAGCGTCGACAAGGACGAGCATCCGCGCCCCGAAACCACGCTCGAAGGGCTTTCAAAACTGAAGCCTATCGTGCGCAATCCCGGCACGGTGACGGCCGGCAATGCCTCCGGCGTCAATGACGGCGCCGCCGCGATGATTCTCGCATCCGAAGCGGCGGTGAAACGGCACGGGCTGACGCCGCGGGCGAAAATTCTTGGCCTCGCCTCGGCGGCGGTGCCGCCGCGCATCATGGGCATCGGTCCGGTGCCGGCGACGCGCAAGCTGATGGAGCGGCTGGGACTGAAGATCAGCGATTTCGATTTGATCGAGCTCAATGAAGCCTTCGCCTCGCAGGGTATCGCCTGCCTGCGCCAACTCGGCGTCAAGGAGGACGCCGATTTCGTCAACCCGCATGGCGGCGCCATCGCGCTCGGTCATCCCCTGGGCATGAGCGGCGCGCGGCTGGCGATGACCGCAGTGCATGGTATGGAGAAGCGCGGCGGCAGTCGGGCGCTGGCCACGATGTGCGTCGGCGTCGGGCAGGGCGTCGCGATGGCAATCGAGAAGCTGAACTGAAAATACTGATGCGGAATCGCTCCCAGGCGGCTTTTCCTAATTAGTTATATAGTATAATGATTGGGCGGAACTGACGTCTGCCGAAGTTGTCATTGCGAGGAGCCAACGGGTCCCGCCTTCGGCGGGCCCGATGATAAACTCCGCGACGAAGCAATCCAGCTTTAGAGCTCCGTCCATGGATTGCTTCGCGGAGCCTGTCATCGGGCGGCACGGCGCCTGTCATCGGGCGCGCATTCGCGCGACCCGTTGGCGCCGACCCGTTGGCTCGCAATGACGGGGAATGCACCGGAGGAGTCGAACATGAGCCTGAGCTACCCCATCGAAAGTCTCGCCGCCCATCCCGCGCATCTGTCGCCGGCCTATCGCAGCTCGATCAAGCGCGCGCCCTCGAGGCCGCTGATTCCGATGCGCCACACGCTGTCGGAATTGACCGGGCCGGTCTACGGCCACGAAGCGGTGCGCGAGAGCGACAACGATCTCACCACCCAGCACAAAGGCGAGCCGCTCGGCGAGCGCATCATCGTGCACGGCCATGTGCTCGACGAAGACGGCCGCGGCGTGCCGAATACGCTGCTCGAGATCTGGCAGGCCAATGCCTGCGGCCGCTATATCCACGTCCGCGACCAGCACCCGGCCCCGCTCGATCCGAACTTTACCGGGGCTGGGCGCGCGCAATCCGATGCCGGGGGTTACTACAGGTTTGTCACGGTAAAGCCCGGCGCCTATCCGTGGGGCAACCATCACAACGCCTGGCGGCCGGCGCATATCCATTTCTCGGTGTTCGGCCACGCCTTCATCTCAAGGCTGGTGACGCAGATGTATTTCCCGGGCGACCCCCTGTTCGAATTCGAT
The DNA here is from genome assembly GCA_005884465.1 of Alphaproteobacteria bacterium. Lineage (GTDB taxonomy): Bacteria > Pseudomonadota > Alphaproteobacteria > Rhizobiales > Xanthobacteraceae > Bradyrhizobium. The sequence continues at coordinate 8,732 of VAZH01000124.1, forward strand.
CCGATCTTCAATTCGGTGCCGGATGAGAAGGCGCGGATGCGGATGGTTTCCGCATTCGACCTGGAAAACACCCAGCCGGAATGGGCGCTGTGCTACCGCTTTGACATCGTGCTGCGCGGGCGTAATGCGACGCCGATGGAGACGAAATAGTGCAGGAACCCAAATCAAAAGGGATCACGCCGTCGCAGACCGTCGGCCCGTTTTTCGCCTACGGGCTGACATCGAACGGCAAATACGACTGGAACGACGCCTTCACCAACAACCTCGTCACCGCGGACACCTCGGGCGAACGCATCAGGATCGAGGGCCGCGTGTTCGACGGCGATGGCCAGCCGGTGCCGGATTGCATGCTGGAGATTTGGCAGGCCGACGCGCAGGGCCGCTTCTCTGATCCCAAGGATCAGCGCGCATTGCCGAATTCGGCGTTCCGGGGATTCGGCCGCTGCGGCACCGATGCGAATGGCGATTATTCCTTCGATACCATCCGGCCGGGCCCGGTGCCCGATCCCGACGGCAGGGCGCAGGCGCCGCATATCCTGCTCGCGGTTTTCGGGCGCGGCATGCTGATGCATCTCTATACCCGTATTTATTTCGACGGCGAGGCCGCCAACGCCGCCGATCCCGTGCTGGCACTGGTGCCGGCCGATCGCCGTGGCACGCTGATCGCCAAGCGCCAGCCGGGCAACGGCAACGCGGTCTACCATTTCGACATCCGCCTGCAGGGCGACAACGAGACGGTGTTTTTCGACATTTGAACGAGGTTACCGCGAAAGCGCCAAACTTTGACTCGGCAAAGTTTTCTCACCGGCTTGATCGGAGCTCCGATCGCGCATTCAGCCTCGCCTGCGATGCATGAGCAGGCTGCTCGTGCCTTGGGTGTCCGCTACCACTATCATCTGATCGAGGTTGCGGGCGCCGGCTCCGAGGAGTTGCGCGTGCTACTGGATGGCATCAGACGCCTTGGCTTCGCTGGCGTGAACGTTACGTTTCCATACAAGGAAGCGGTGGTCGATCTGCTTGACGAACTATCGCCGGGTGCAGCGGCCATGGGCGCGGTCAACACCGTCGTGGTCCGCAATCACCGGCTGGTCGGTCACAATACGGACACCACGGGTTTTGCACGGGCTGCAAGCGATCTGGTCGAGGGTGCGGGGCAGGGCGCCGTTGCCTTGATAGGAGCAGGTGGCGTTGGCAAGGCGATCGCATTTGCGCTGGCGAAAGGCCGATAGGCTTGCGCTGTTTCTGCGCCCCTACGCTCAAGCCGTCGCCGTCAACGACGTTGAGGACGCGGTTCGCGCGGCGGTCGGTGTGGTGAATGCAACGCCGGTTGGAATGTTCCCCGGTCAGGGCACACCGGTTCCGGATGGGCTTTTGCACGACGGGTTGTGGGTTGCCGATGCGGTCTATTTTCCACTCCTGACCCCGTTGCTGAGGGCGGCAAGGGCGACAGGCGCGCGCATCATGACCGGACGCGGGCTCGCAATTTACCAGGCTGCGGACTCATTCGAATTATTCACCGGGCTCTCGCCGTCTACGATCGAGATGGGAAATGCATTTGATAGCGCCATCGGGAAGATACACGCGGCATAGTATCCGGCCGAGGACAAGGCGGCGTCCAACGAACTGGATGGGCGCTGCGCCGGGGAACGCCGCTCGATGTTTCGTCCGGCTACGGCGTTAAAATGGTTCGGCGGTTAGGCGACTTGTATTCAGTGCAAAAAGGGAATCCACGATGGCTGCCAGAATTATGATCTTGAATGGACCGAATTTGAATTTCCTCGGTATTCGCGAGCCTCACATCTATGGCTCAACGACTCTGAAGGAAATTGAAGCGAGCTGCCAGGAGCTCGCCAGGGACCTCGGGATTTCGATTTCGTTTCACCAATCCAATCTCGAGGGTGAGCTTGTCAATCTGATCCAGTCGGCACACAATAGCGCCGACGCCATCATCATGAACCCCGCCGCCTATTCGTTCACGTCAATCGCACTGATCGACGCTCTGAAAATATTCGAAGGACCAAAGATCGAGGTTCACATCTCGAATATTCACGCCAGAGACGAGCTGCACCGGCATTCGATCACGTCGAGCGCCTCTACAGCCGTCATTTGCGGTCTCGGCCCATACGGATACATCGCCGCCATCTTGGCGGCCGTGCAAAGGCTGGGGAAGCTTCCGGATACGGTGCCGGCGTCGTTGAGAGGCATCCGGACGAACAGTAAGGCATAGATGAACCGTCCGGGAGGGAGATAACCGCGCGCGGAGCGCCAGCCGGCAACGGCAACGCGGCCTACCGCTTCGACACCCGCCTGCAGCGTGACAACGAGACGGTATTTTTCGACGTGTGAGGTATTTCTCTTCTTCGTCATGCCCGGACTTGTCCCGGCATCCAGAGTAAGAAAGACGTGGACGAGCCCGGCCATGACGTGGAGAGGAAGCGCGGCGATCTAAGGCGCTACTCGATCACCGCATGGTCCGGCGCCAGCGACTGCTTGCGCAAGGAGGCCTTGGTGGAGCCGATCATGATCGCCAGCGGGATCGCGCACAGCGTGAACAGCATCACCATCTGGTAATCGTGCGAGAAGGCGATGATCTGCGCCTGCAGGTTGACCATCACGTCCATCATGGCGCGGCCCTTGTCGGTCGTCATGTCGATCATGCCGCGCACGTCCGGCATCTGCATGGCGTGGTTGAACGGGTTGACGTGCTCTGACAGGATCGCGTAGGTCCGCCGCGACCCTTCGGTCAGCTGCGCGATGACGAGGGAAATTCCGATCGAAGAGGCGACGTTGCGCATCAGGGTCAGCATCGAGGTGCCGTCGGTGCGAAGATGGTTGGGCAGTGTCAGGAACGCCACCGTGGAGAGCGGCACGAACACCAGCCCGAACCCAAAACCCTGCACGATGCTGATCGTCACGATCTCGGTAACGCCGGTCTGATCGGTCCAGCCGGTCATGTAGAACAGCGAAAGGCAGGTTAGGCTCAGCCCGCTGATGATCAGCGTGCGCGCCTCGATATAGCGCATCATCCGGCCGACCAGCATCATCGCGACAAAGGTGCCGCAGCCACGGCTTGCCAGTAGCAGGCCGGCGGTGATGATCGGATAGCCGATCACGTTCTGCAAGTAGGGCGACGACAGCGCCATGGTCGAGAACAGCACCAGGCCCATCACCGCCATGAAGACGCAGCCGCCGATGAAGTTCTTGTCCT
>VAZH01000626.1 GCA_005884465.1 Alphaproteobacteria bacterium
AAGCAGCGCACCGACAAGTAAGCCTCTGGCTTTCCCGTCCACATCCATCGGGCCTCGGTTTCGACCGGGGCCCTTTTTCGCTGTCGTCCCGGCGAACGCCGGGACCCATACTCCGTGCTGTATCTATTGGGGTACTGGGTAGTTGTCCTTCTCCGACAATCAACTTCGGTGGCTATGGGTCCCCGCGTGCGCGGGGACGACCGAGGAGGGGCCTTGTTTTCTTCATTTTGCATCGCAATTGATGTAATTGGGACACGGCATGTTAGGGCTGTGCAGAGAATACCGTGCGATTCCCTTGAAGACCGCCCGCTGGGAGAATTTCGATGTCGCTTGATTCGGATGTGATCGTCGATCGGCGCAGGATCCGCCGCAAACTGACGTTCTGGCGCGTGGCTGCCGTGCTGGTGGCGATCGCTGCGATCGTCACCGTCGGCGTGGTTGCGACGCCGGGCGGACGCAGCGCGCTCACGACATCCGGTTCGATTGCGCGCGTCCATATCGACGGCCTGATCCGCAGCGACAATGATCGCGTCGAGGCGCTGGAGCGGCTGGAAAAATCGCGCGCCGCAGCCGTCGTCGTTCACATCAACTCGCCCGGCGGCACCACCGCCGGCTCCGAGCAGCTTCACGACGCGCTGATGCGGCTGAAGGCGAAGAAGCCGCTGGTCGTGGTGGTGGAGGGGCTGGCGGCATCGGGCGGCTACATCACGGCGATTGCGGCCGATCACATCGTGGCCCAGCAAAGCTCGCTGGTCGGCTCGATCGGCGTCTTGTTCCAGTATCCGAATTTGACCGAGTTGTTGAAAACCGTCGGCGTCAAGGTCGAGGAAGTGAAGTCCTCGCCGCTGAAAGCGGCGCCCAACGGTTTTGAGCCGACCAGTCCGGAGGCGCGGGCTGCACTCGACGCGCTGGTAAAGGATTCCTACGCCTGGTTCCGCGGACTCGTCAAAGAGCGGCGCGGCATGGACGATGCGTTGCTCGAAAAAGTCGCGGACGGGCGTCTCAAGCTGGTCGATCAAGTCGGCGATGAGAAAACCGCCGTTGCGTGGCTGGTGGCGCAGAAAGGCGTCAAGAGCGATCTGCCGGTGCGTGATTACAAGCTGTCGCCAAAGTTCGGCGACCTGACTTTTCTGCGGACGGCGGCTTCGATTACGCTCGATGCACTCGGGTTGAGCGCGATCGCGCGGCAAATCGAGCAGGCCGGGGTTGCGCAGGCGGTCGATCGCTTGAGCCTGGACGGGATGCTGGCGTTGTGGCATCCGGCGGGGACCAACTGAACCGGCTAAGTCCGGTATCCGCCCCTCCTCTCGCATTGCGGGTATTGTCACAATCCCCAATCCGGGCGTTTGTCACGCCTTTTCGCGCCGTCCAAATTTCATTTAGCGTCTTGACAGTTCAAGGCATTTTCACGGAAATGGACAACCGTACCTTCCCGGGTCCCAGTCTCGATGATCAAATCCGAACTTGTTCAGCGCATCGCCGAGCACAACCCGCATCTCTACCAGAGGGATGTCGAGAACATTGTGAACGCGATTCTCGATGAGATCGTCGCCGCGTTGGCGCGTGGCGACCGGGTCGAGCTGCGTGGATTCGGTGCGTTTTCGGTGAAGCATCGTCCCGCCCGCGCCGGCCGCAATCCGCGCACCGGCGCGCATGTGCCGGTCGATCAGAAGAGCGTCCCGTTTTTCAAGACGGGCAAGGAAATGCGCGAGCGCTTGAACCGCGACAACGGGACATCCGAGGCCGGCGCGTAAGCGTTTTATATCGCGCGTATCCTGGCCATAAAGACCGTACCCTTTTGCGGAATATGCGCCCGCCGATCTCCATCAACGCGAGAGATGGTCATGCGAAAATTCTTCACAGGCCTGGTGCTGATTCCGCTGGGCGTGATCTTCGTCGTCTTCGCAGTAGCCAATCGTCATGCGGTGACGGTGTCGTTCGATCCGTTCAATTCGACCGATCCATCGCTCGGCGTCAGGCTGCCGCTGTTCGTCGTCATCATCGCGGTGGCGATGTTAGGCGTGGTGGCGGGCGGCACCGCGACCTGGTTCCGGCAGCGCCACTGGCGGCGCGCGGCGCGGCGGCATGAAGCCGATGTGCGGCAAATGCGGGCGCAATTGGCCGATCTGCGCGCCGCCGCGACGACCCCGCGAGGCGACCCGCCGCGCCTTTCCGCCCCGTCGCAGGGCGGCTTATATGGGTCCAGTGGGCGAGACAAGCAGGGCGCGACGTTGTAGAACGCGCCCCAAGCGCATCGTTTTTCCGGCGCCTGTCGCCGCCCCAACCATGCTTTGAGCCATGTCCCTGATCGTTAAAATTTGCGGCCTGTCCACGCCCGAGACGCTCGACGTCGCGCTGGATGCCGGCGCCGACATGGTGGGATTTGTGTTCTTTCCGCCTTCGCCGCGGCATCTGGATCTTGGGACCGCGCGCGATCTTGGAAAACATGTAAAGCGCCGTGCCGTAAAAGTCGCACTCACGGTCGATGCCGACGATGCGACGCTCGCTGACATCGTCGAGGTGCTGCAGCCCGACATATTGCAATTGCACGGCAGGGAAACCGTGACGCGGTTGCGCGACATCAAGCAGAAATTCGGACTGCAGGTGATGAAGGCTGTTGCCGTCGAAACGGCAGCCGATCTGGTGTCGCTGCCCGGCTACGCCGCCGCCGCCGATCGTATTTTGTTCGATGCCGTTGCCCCGAAGGAAGCCACGCGACCCGGCGGTCTCGGTGCGGTATTCGACTGGCATGTGTTGGAAAACCTCGGTCTCAAGCTGCCGTTCATGGTCTCGGGTGGCCTCCATGCCGGCAATGTCGCGGAAGCCGTTCGCGTGACGCGCGCCGGCGGCGTCGATGTTTCCTCGGGCGTGGAGCGCGCGCCCGGTATCAAGGATCCCGAGTTGATCCGCGCCTTTATTCGCGCCGCGCGTGCCGTCGAAAATGATCCGGCACTCACTGTCGCAGGTGCTCGATGATCGCGCCAAACGGCTCAACAGCGTCATGCCCGGGCTTGTCCCGGGCATCCACGTCTGTTGAAACTCACAGCAAGTAAAGACGTGGATGGCCGGGACAAGCCCGGCCATGACGAAGGGCAACGATGAATACAGCACTACCAAACTCCTTCCGCAGCGGTCCCGACGAGCGCGGGCATTTCGGCATTTTCGGCGGCCGCTTTGTCGCGGAAACGCTGATGCCGCTGATCCTCGATCTGGAAAACGCTTACGCCGAGGCCAAGGCCGATCCGGCGTTCCAGGCGGAGATGAACGGCTATCTCAGGGACTATGTAGGCCGGCCGTCGCCGCTGTACCTGGCCGAGCGCCTCACCGAACATCTCGGCGGCGCGAAAATCTATTTCAAGCGCGAGGAGCTCAACCACACCGGCTCGCACAAGGTCAACAACGTGCTCGGCCAGATCATGGTGGCGCGGCGCATGGGCAAAAGGCGGATCATCGCCGAGACCGGCGCCGGCCAGCATGGCGTCGCCACCGCGACGCTATGCGCGCGGTTCGGGCTCGACTGCGTGGTCTATATGGGCGCGGTCGATGTCGAGCGGCAGCAGTCCAACGTCATCCGCATGGAAATGCTGGGCGCCAAGGTCATCCCGGTGCAGTCAGGCTCGCGCACGCTGAAAGACGCGATGAACGACGCGCTGCGCGATTGGGTCACCAACGTGCACAACACGTTTTACTGCATCGGCACCGTGGCCGGCCCGCATCCCTATCCGATGATGGTGCGTGACTTCCAGTCGGTGATCGGCGTCGAGACCCGGGCGCAGCTGCAGGAAGCCGAAGGCCGCCCCCCGGACTCGCTGATCGCCTGTATCGGCGGCGGCTCCAATGCGCTGGGACTGTTTCATCCGTTCCTCGATGATCCCGGCGTCGAGATTTTCGGCGTCGAGGCGGCGGGCCACGGGCTGACGCAATTGCACGCGGCCTCGATCGCCGGCGGCCGGCCCGGCGTGCTGCACGGCAATCGCACCTATCTGCTGATGGACGAGGACGGCCAGATCCAGGATGCGCATTCGATTTCGGCGGGGCTGGATTATCCCGGCATCGGCCCCGAACATTCGTGGCTGCACGAAACCGGCCGGGTGACGTATCTGTCGGCGACCGACGACGAAGCACTGGCGGCGTTCCAACTGCTGTCGCGGCTGGAAGGCATCATTCCGGCGCTGGAGCCCGCGCACGCCATCGCCAAGGTGATGGAGCTCGCGCCGAAGCGGCCGAAAGATCACCTGATGGTCGTCAATCTCTCCGGCCGCGGCGACAAGGACATCCCGCAAGTGGCGGACATCTTGCGGGGGAAGAAGAAGTGACTCTCACGAGCGTCGAGTCTGCGGAGAGAGCCCCCACCCTGGCCCTCCCCCGCAAGCGGGAGAGGGGACCGACTGCCGCGGCGGCACGAGGCTCGCTCACCAATGATCGACTTCTGTGCCGTGTTGCTTTGAACAGATCATCGGCTCGGCAAAATCCGCCCCCTCTCCCCCTTGCGGGGGAGGGCCGGGGTGGGGGTGCCGCCGCAGGCGAGAAGATTGGGAAGAGGCACAGCACAGCGGACGCCGCATCATGACGACCCGCATCGACGCGCGCTTTGCGGAGTTGAAGAGAGAGGCCGCTCGGCCTTCATCACTTTCCTGATGGCCGGCGATCCCGATCCCGCGACCTCGCTCGAAATCGTCAAGGCGCTGCCGAAGGCCGGCGCCAATATCATCGAGATCGGCATGCCCTTCACCGATCCGATGGCGGATGGCCCGGCCATTCAGGCATCAGGATTGCGCGCGCTCAAGGCCGGCATGACCTTGCGGAAGACGCTCGACATGG
>VAZH01000627.1 GCA_005884465.1 Alphaproteobacteria bacterium
CATACTACCGATCGCGGTGGGCGCCGTCGCGCTGGTGTTGCTGCTTGGCCTTCTCAATATGATGCGGGGCGGATCGCCGAACCGCTCGCAAAAATTGATGCGGCTGCGGGTGCTGCTGCAATTCGTCGCGATTGTGATCACCATGCTCGCGGTCTGGGCGATGGGGCGCTGAAGGAGGAGACAGACAATGGTCGTGCTCAATCGTATCTACACGCGAACCGGCGATGACGGCACCACGGCGCTCGGCAGCGGCGAACGCCGCCCGAAATACGATCTGCGCATCGGTGCTTATGGAACCGTCGACGAGACCAACGCCGCCATTGGCGTCGTGCGGCTTTATCTGCAGGATGCGCGCGAGCTTGATACGATGCTGGGCCTGATCCAGAACGATTTGTTCGATCTCGGCGCCGACCTCGCGGTGCCCCAACGCGAGGGCAAGGCGGAACGGTTGCGGATACTGTCCAGCCAGGTCGAGCGCCTTGAGCACGACATCGACAGCTTGAATGCGCGGCTGGCGCCGCTGACGTCATTTGTGCTGCCCGGAGGCACGCCAGCCGCGGCGTATCTGCATCTGGCGCGTACAATTTGCCGCAGGGCGGAACGGATGATGGTGGAACTCGCGGCCAAGCCCAACGAACCGGTCAGCGATGCCGCGATCCAGTATATGAACCGGCTGTCGGACTTCCTGTTCGTCGCCAGCCGGTCGGTGAACGACAACGGCGCCGGGGACGTGCTGTGGGTACCCGGCCAGAACCGCTAGCACGCCCGTCCGGTAGCGATTTTTGGCCTTATCGCGTTGACCGGGGTTGGCCGGACCTTTAGGTTCCGCGCCCAAGCTGCTCAAAGGTGAAATTCAAGCGAAAGAGGATCGATGAAGGTTCTGGTGCCGGTCAAGCGGGTGGTGGATTTCAACGTCAAGGTCCGCGTCAAGAGCGATGGATCGGGCGTCGAACTGTCCAACGTCAAGATGTCGATGAATCCGTTCGACGAAATCGCCGTCGAGGAGGCCCTGCGCCTGAAAGAGGCCGGCAAGGCAACCGAGGTCGTGGTGGCGTCGATCGGCCCGGCGCAGGCGGCCGAAACCATTCGGACCGGGCTCGCCATGGGCGCCGACCGCGGCATTCTGGTCAAGGCGGAGGGCAATGTCGAACCGCTGGCGGTGGCGAAAATTCTCAAAGCCATCGTCGACGAAGAGAAGCCCGGCCTGGTTATTCTTGGCAAGCAGGCGATCGACGACGACTCAAACCAGACCGGCCAGATGCTGGCCGCACTGCTCGGGTGGTCGCAGGCGACCTTTGCTTCCAAGCTCGAGGTTGACGGCTCGGATTTCAAGGTGACGCGCGAAGTCGATGGCGGCCTGCAGACCGTCAAGCTGAAGGGGCCGGCGATCGTCACCACCGATTTGCGGCTGAACGAGCCGCGCTATGCCAGCCTACCCAACATCATGAAGGCCAAGAAGAAGCCGATCGCCGACAAGAGCGCCTCCGACTATGGCGTCGATCTCACAGCCCATCTCGAAATTCTCAAGACATCCGAACCGCCAGGCCGCAAGGGAGGCGTCAAAGTCAAGGACGTCGCCGAACTGGTGTCGAAGCTCAAGAACGAAGCCGGGGTTCTCTAGATGACCACGCTGTTGCTTGCCGAACACGACCACGCCACCCTGAAGGACGCCACCAACAAGGCGCTGACGGCTGCGACCCAACTGGGCGGCGAAATTCATGTCCTCGTCGCCGGCGGCGGCGACGGTACCAAGGCTGCCGCCGAGGCCGCCGCCAAACTCGCCGGTGTCAAGAAGGTGCTGCTCGCCGAAGGCGACGCCTATGCCCACGACCTCGCCGAGCCGCTGGCCGCCCTGATCGTCGCGCTGGCGCCTTCCTATGACGCCTTCGTCGCGCCCGCGACCTCGCGCTTCAAGAACGTGATGCCGCGGGTCGCCGCGCTGCTCGACGTCATGCAGGTGTCGGAAATCATCAAGGTGGTTTCGCCCGATACCTTCGAGCGGCCGATCTATGCCGGCAACGCGATCCAGACCGTAAAATCGAAGGACGCCAAGAAGGTCATCACCGTGCGGACCTCGACCTTCACCGCGACCAGCGATGGCGGCAGCGCGCCGGTGGAGAATGCCGCATCGGCAGCCGATCCCGGCCTCTCCAGTTTTGTCGGCGAGGAAGTTGCCAAGAGCGACCGTCCCGAACTGACGTCGGCAAAGATCATCGTCTCCGGCGGCCGCGCCATGCAGAGCCGCGAGAATTTTGCCAAATATATCGAGCCGCTCGCCGACAAGCTCGGCGCCGGCGTTGGCGCCTCGCGCGCCGCGGTCGATGCCGGCTACGCGCCGAACGACTGGCAGGTCGGCCAGACCGGCAAGGTGGTGGCGCCGGAACTTTATG
>VAZH01000617.1 GCA_005884465.1 Alphaproteobacteria bacterium
AAATACGCTGGAAGACGATGCGACAAGCAGCCCAACCACTGCGGCGCAAGACAGAGTTTTGGTCATTGGTAGCCCTCTCCTTGTTTATTGATCGGGAGCGTCCCTGCCTCACCGACAAGCCTGAGAAGCTATCTGGATTCTGTCCTAAATAGGGACAAACGAGGCCACCGCCCGACATTCCCCAAGCTGTTGCACGGTCGCATCACAACATGTCGGGGATGATGTTTCGGCAGAGCGCGGATTAGCAGCGGGAGTCGACACTTAAGGTTAAATACGGACACCATCCTGCCCATCGGTGCTGGCCTAATTACGACACCCTGCTTGGGAACCAACGTAACTGGAGTTGTTTATGAAGGGACTACCGGATGCCCGCCGCCCATAGGCATCCGGCGAATGGCGGCCCCAGATCGGCCCCCTGACTGGGGCCGTTTCTTTGCAGTGCTAACTTCAAGAATCAGGTGCTGCAAGGGATGACGGAAAGGGCCTGTATGAAAGAGGCCGCCAACTGAGGCGGCCCTACTGGATTCCGAGGCCCTTGATCGCGAGTTCGGAAATCTGCGCTGGCTCTTTGACGCCGGTTTGGCCGATCTCGATGATCTTTTTTGCGATCAGCTCGGTGAGGGGATCGTTGCGGTCCTTGAGGCTAAGAGCCTTCAACGTCTGCTCATAGGCCTCCGAAAGGCGGCTGATCTGCTCCGGCCCCATCGGTGAGTTCTGCAGTAATCGGTAAATGGCCATTGCTTACGGGCCTGCCCAACCCGGCTGTCGGCGATGAAAACCACGCTACTATCAAATGAAATGGCGATATGTTCACTTTTGTACTTTTGCGATTTCTAATTAGGGCACCGGAAGATTCAAATTAGGACACAAGGGCTTAAATACGTACATCACTCCGTCCACCAAAAAGAACATATTGCGAACCTAGAACAAATGGGGTACATTGTTCCATCGACGCTCACTGGTTCGTGAGTTAGGTCGCCCGTTTGTCCCGCTAGCGAATCCCCGCCATAAGGAGCACGACCCATGTCCGCCACTGCCCTGCGTATCGTTGAAGGATCCTCCATGGACAAGACCAAGGCCCTGTCCGCCGCGCTCTCCCAGATCGAGCGCCAGTTCGGCAAGGGCTCGGTGATGAAACTGGGCAAAAACGATCGCTCCATGGATGTCGAGACCATTTCCTCGGGCTCGCTCGGGCTCGACATCGCGCTCGGCGTCGGCGGCTTGCCGCGCGGCCGGGTGGTCGAAATTTACGGGCCTGAATCCTCCGGCAAGACCACGCTGGCGCTGCACACGGTGGCCGAGGGCCAGAAGAAGGGCGGCATCTGCGCCTTCATCGATGCCGAACACGCGCTCGATCCGGTCTATGCCCGAAAGCTTGGCGTCAACATCGACGAGCTGTTGATCTCGCAGCCCGACACCGGCGAGCAGGCGCTGGAAATCTGCGACACGCTGGTGCGCTCCGGCGCGGTCGACGTGCTGGTGATCGATTCGGTGGCCGCCTTGGTGCCGCGCGCCGAGCTCGAAGGCGAGATGGGCGACGCGCTGCCCGGCCTGCAGGCGCGGCTGATGAGCCAGGCGCTGCGCAAGCTCACCGCCTCGATCAACAAATCCAACACCATGGTGATCTTCATCAACCAGATCCGGATGAAGATCGGCGTGATGTATGGTTCGCCGGAAACCACCACCGGCGGCAACGCTCTGAAATTCTACGCCTCCGTCCGCCTCGACATCCGCCGCATCGGCGCGATCAAGGAGCGCGACGAGGTGGTCGGCAACACAACCCGCGTCAAGGTGGTGAAGAAC
>VAZH01000125.1:0-3371 GCA_005884465.1 Alphaproteobacteria bacterium
TCATTCAATACCGTCGACAGTACACCCGATGTCATGGCCTCGCCGAACGGCAACCCGCTCATCGCGGCTGCTTGCAATTGAAACCAAACCACTCCTGTTGCTGCCGCGATGGCGAGGCCGATCCATGCGATCAGGCGGATTTGCGACCGCACCACCGCGATTGCTGCCGGCGTCGAACGCAAAGCGGGCTCCGCCACCACCGCCCCGAAAATCAAGGCTCCGGCTGATATCGCGGTGGCGGCGAAGTGGATGGCGCGAATGGCCACCAAGGGACCGTCAATCGCCGCTCCGAGCCAGTCCATTGGGTTGCCCGCGGCGTTACTGGCCGACCCGAAAGGTGAAATTGCCGTCAGTCCTATGCGTGTCCACCGAGAGCACGCGCCAATTGACCCGGTACGTGCCGGCACCTCCCGAACGCAGCGATACCGACATCTGGTTGCCGCTAACGCGAGTTTTACCGGTGTCGACACGCTGACCGGCGGAGTTGGTGACAGTGATGCTGCTGAATGCAGGCTCCAGTTTTTGCGTGAACCACAGCGTCACCTCGCGAGGTGCCGTTGCGACGGTATTGCCGACGCGCGGTTCGGCATGATCCAGAAACGCGTGCGCGCTTGCCTGTCCCGTTACAATCCAAAGCAACAGGGGGATTATTACAACGATAGCCGAGCGCTGCATGATCAGTTCCTTGGAAATGGGCTTGCGGGCTGCACGGCGTTGCCGAAGATCGGCTTACCGATCCCGCGCGGATCGATGTCGTCGAGGTAGAAGTGCAACTGCGCGATCACGCCGACATTCGTCCCGCTTTGCCGGTTGATCGGAATGAGAGCCTCAATGCCGATTTGGAAGGTGTTCCCGACCCAGATGAACCCGGGATTGATGGTCCCGGTCGTCACGGTTCCCGACGTGAACGTATTCGACACCGGCGTCTGCAATGTTGCTTCAACGAGCGGGATGAACCGGTTGATGAAATCCGGCAGGCCGAGGTCTATTACGGCGGATTTTAGATAGGGCATGCTGTACTGAACGGTTCCGCCCCAATTCAAAACGCGTGGATGGAATTCAGTATCGGCCGTTATATCGCCGCTATCCGGATCGATGCCGAAAGTAGTGGTCGAATTTCTGCCCGGAATTGCGTAACCGATCTGGCCGGTGATCGCGACCGGTCGAATCCAGGACAGCGTGTCGGGAAGATCGCCGAACCCTTTGCCGAACCACAACGTCGGCGTGTAGGTGTTGAAAGGGTCTGCTCCGACGCTTTGCGCGCCCGTGCCGCCCCACTCGACGCTGAGACCGACCGACATCACGAACTCATGCTCGGGGTTCTTGAAGAGCCGATATTTGAACGTCGTCTCCAGGTTCTGGAATCCGGCTGTTCCCAGCGCATCCGGTCCGCCGGGCGGGCGGAAGCTGCTATAGGTCGATCCAAACGACACCGCGAACGCCTCGGTGATGCGTTTGGAAAATTCGGCAGATATATCGCGCTGCCTGAAGGAGGGATCGTCGCCGGTCTTGAAATTGGCGACGGTCGGAAGGGACAGTTCATCGTTGACGCCGGGATCGTCGATGCCGAGCGTCGCGGGAAAGAAGCGGTTGCCGACGATTTCGTGGGCGACGCTTTCACCAAGCGGAACGAGCACTATCGCGAGCCCTGGTAAGCCCGCGCGCAAAAGACGGATAGACATGAAAATTCTCCGCAAGTTGAGGCATGAACGCATCAGGGCGGCCAACGGCCGCCAAGTTCACGTCAACAGCGGAGGCGCGCGGGCCTGGGCGTGCGAGCCGGTCCGGGAGCCCAACAGGTCCGGCGTGCGGTCGAGCCAGAGCACGCGCTCGGGCTGCCGATAGGGCGCTGCGACCGCCGTCTGCGGCGTGTCAACGGCCGCGCCGGCATGAGCGGCGCTGCAGACGGAACAACAGCCATCATGCGCGCGCGGCTGACCGGTTTGATCGGGCTGATTGTTGGTTTGATCCTGGGTCGCCGCCGCGTCGTGACAGATCGCAGCCGCATGCAGGGGATTGGAGGCGGCGATGCTGGCGGCCCAACATGCTCCGATCGGCGCCAGGATCTGCACCGTCAGGGCAATCAGGACGACCGGAAGAAATTTCCGCAACCGCCGGCGCATCAATTGAGTCCACCTTTTTCCGACATCGCCAGCTAATCATGCAGAGAGTCCCAAGTCGAGATCAGGTTCCCGGCATTCCGATTAAGCGCCGTCCTGGACTTAAGGCAGGGCTTCCTTCCGCGCACGTTAGTGAAATAACTTGAGGTCGCCGGTGTTGTGGCGCGACACCGCCTTTTCGAGCTGTTCCGGGCCCTATCTCAGGGCCAATTTGGGCGGTTGCTGCAACCGGCGGTGGCGAAATTCCGATCATTTCGCAGATTGCTCGAATTTTGAACAATCGTTGCTGAAAATGATGACAAGACGAAAAAGATGGTCTACCAGTGCGGGCTCAGGCCGGCCGCAAGGCTGAAGCCTGGTGGTCCAAGTCTCGGGAGGAGCCCTGGCGCGCACAAGCAGCGTCGCCCCGTCAATCAAGATCAAATCCAAATTTTCGGGGAAAAATAGGGTCGACACAATTTTTAGAGCAGGGCTTTCGGCCCTGCTCTTTTTTCTTTTGCGGCAGGCTTGTTTCTTTGTAGCAGGCCTTGCGCGTTGCTCCGTTTTTTCGAGCTGGTCTTTAAGAAATCCCCCACCCATCCAGTTCACACCGCAGCCGAGATGACGGCATCAACCAAGCTGATCCAGCACAGTTTTGAACTGGCCGCCGCGCGTTGCGAGGATTTGACACCGCTGGTCTATCGCCGCCTGTTTCGCGAACACCCGGAAGCCAAATCGATGTTCCGGAGCGAAGGCAGGAAGCATGGGCCACTGCCTCCTGTCATCCTTCGAGACGCGCAAGGGCTCGCGCCTCCAGCGATAACGGCGAAGCCGTTACGCGGGGATGTCGACGGGGAATTCAATCCCGCTCGAGAAAGTTCGATCCGATGTCCGCTTTCTTTTTGATCGGGTCGTAATCGCAGTAGACGCTGTCGGCGACCAGGGTGTAGCTCGGGATGATCGTGTACTTGTCGAGCTTGACCGAGTTCAACCCGATCACCGAGGTCTTGGTGCCGCCATTCCATTTGAACGGGGTTGAACTCTGTGCCCTTTCGCAGGCCCCGACTGCTTCGGCAAAAACAGAGCCTTCGATGAAGGCTTTCATCGTCCGCAGTTGGGTTGTCGTTTTCCAGTTCAGGTAGAAGGCCACCGCGAGGCCGACAATCACCAGGATCAAAAGCCCGACAATGGTTCTTTGAAACGTCATTTCCTGTTCCCCCACCTTGCGAAATCGGCCGCTTAAAGCGGAATCCCCATCAGTTTCGACAGCCG
>VAZH01000125.1:3421-14363 GCA_005884465.1 Alphaproteobacteria bacterium
GTCCAGATCAGCTTGCGGCCCATCTGGCTCGCAATCGGCGCGCCCGGATCGGTGCCGGGCGCGCCCGCGCCATCTTCGTGCTGGCTGCGCACGCCGAACGGCAGCGTCAGGAACAAGACGACCCACCACAGCACGAAGTAGATCGCGAACGCGGTTGAGATGGTATAGGCCATCGCCCGTCAGGCCTGCTCGATTTCGACCAGCGCGCCGGAAAAATCCTTTGGGTGTAGAAACAGTACCGGCTTGCCATGGGCGCCGATTTTCGGCACGCCGTCGCCGAGCACCCGCGCGCCCTCCCTGATCAGGATGTCCCGCGCCGCGATGATGTCGGGCACATCGTAGCAAATGTGGTGGATGCCGCCGTCGGCATTGCGCTCAAGAAACTTGGCGATTGGCGAAGTCTCGCCGAGCGGCTGGATGAATTCGATCTTGGTGTTGGGCAGTGTCACGAACACAGTAATGACGCCGTGCTCCGGCAACGGCACGGCGGGCGAGATATCGGCGCCGAACGCCGCGCCATAGATTTTTGCGGCCTTCTCGGCGTCCTTGACCGCGATCGCCACGTGATTGAGCCGGCCCAGCATCGCACTCCTCCCCGCTTATACAGTCAGAACGTGAACCAGGCAGAGCGGCTTCTTGCCCCACTGCTCGCTGATCGATGCGCGTACCGCCCGCCGCACCGACTCCGCCAGCGCGTCGGGATCGCGCCGCCGCGGCCGCGGCAGTCCTTCGACCGTCGAAACCACGATGTCGAACACGATTTCGTCGATGATTTCGCCTGCGGTATTCTTCTCCGGGATTCCGACCAGATCAACCTCCGGGTCGTCGGCCAACTCGCCGGTTTCGGTCATGGCGATGGCCACGAAGGCGCAGCCGGCAAATCCCATCCGACGCCGCTCGACCACTGCGCGGGACTTGGAATCCTCGAGAATCGAGCCGTCCTTGTAGAGCCGTCCCGACGGCAGTTCGTCGATGATCCCGGGGTCGCCCGGCCCCAGCTTCACCAGGTCGCCATTGCGGCAGACCAAAACCTTCGGCACGCCCGCGGCCCGCGCCAGGCTTGCATGTTCGGACAGATGCAGCGCTTCGCCGTGAACAGGGATCAGCAGTTGTGGACGCACCCACGAGATTATGTCGCGCAGTTCATCGCGACGCGGATGGCCGGAGACATGGACGAGGTGGGTGCGGTCGGTAATCACCTCGACGCCTTGCGTGATAAGGCCGTTGATAATGGCGCCCACGGCCTTCTCGTTGCCGGGGATGGTGCGGGAGGAAAAAATCACGCAGTCACCCTTGTTCAGCGTCACTTCGGGATGATCGTCATTGGCGATGCGCGCCAGCGCCGCGCGCGGCTCGCCCTGGCTGCCCGTGCAGAGCGCCAGCACCTTGTCGGAAGGAAAATGGCCGTAGAGATCGGCGCCACGGAAATTCTGCACGCCGTCGAGATAACCGGTTTCGCGCGCGACCTGCACCACACGTTCCATCGCGCGCCCGACCACCACGACCTCACGCCCCGCGAGGCGGGCCGCGTCCGCAACCGCGCGCACCCGCGCGACGTTGGAAGCAAACGTGGTCACCGCGACCCGGCCTTTGGCTGCCTTCACCAGTTCGATGATGGTCTTTGCGACTTCTGCTTCCGACGGCGAGCGCCCTTCCCGCACCGCATTGGTGGAATCGCCGATCAGCGCCAGCACGCCGGCGTCACCGAGTTCGCGCAACCGCCGCTCGTCCGTCGGCTGACCTATGATCGGCGTCGGATCGATCTTCCAGTCGCCGGTGTGCAGCACCGTTCCTGCTGAAGTGTGGATCGCGAGCGCGTGGGATTCCGGTATCGAATGCGCCACTGGAATGAACTCGATCTTGAAAGGTCCGAGATCGATGCGGCCGCCCGACGGCACGACGGTGACCGGAATTTTCGGCGGATTGCGCTCGGAGGCGCATTTGGCCTCGAACAGCGCGGCACTGAATTGCGTCGCGTAGATCGGGCATTTCAGCTTCGGCCACAGGTCGATGATGGCGCCGAAATGGTCCTCGTGGGCGTGGGTCAGCACCAGTCCGATCAGATTGTTGCGCTCCTTTTCGAGAAAGGAGATGTCGGGCATGATCAGATCGATTCCGGGCAGATGCTCCTCGTCGCCGAAGGACACGCCCAGATCGACCGCGAGCCAGGAGCGCTGATGGCCGTTGCGGAGGCCATAGATCGACAGGTTCATGCCGATCTCGCCGACGCCGCCGAGCGGCGCAAAGGTCAGTTCATAGGGTCCCGCCATCAGGCTGCTCCCGCCGACGCTGCCGAGCCGAAATAGACGTCGCCCGCTGATATGGGCACCAGCTTGCCATCGGCCGTCCGGACGATCAGGCAGCCGGTGTCATCGATGGTGTCAAATATTCCTTCCACGGCGGAGCCGCCGGCCTGGATCGCGACCGGCTCTCCAAGCCCGGCGGCGCGCGCCAGCCAGAGCCGCCGGATTTCATCAAAGCCGTGGCCGTTGTTCCAGATGCCGCGGAATTCCGCCCAAGCGTCCGACAGCGTAGCGAATAATTCCTCCGCACCGATATGGACGCCCAGCGCTGCCAGCGAGGTCGCAGGCGTTTGCGTGCCTTCGGGCGCCGCGACGACATTGGTGCCGATGCCGACCACGACCGCCAGCCGATCGCCAGCCACGGCTTCCGCCTCAAGCAGGATGCCGGCGAGCTTTTGCCGCCCCGCAAGGACGTCGTTCGGCCATTTCAGCGAAAACTTCATGTGGTCCGATCCCGCCGACCTCAGCGACGCCTCAATGCTCACCTTCTGCAACGCCGCCTCCAGCGCAACCCCTGCGGCAAAACCCAGCGTCGCCGCGACCGCAGGCGACACGTCGACCACTTCGAGGATGCTGCTGGCGAGATTACCACGGGGCGCGATCCAGGGGCGATGCCGCCGCCCGCGCCCTGCCGTCTGCTCCGATGTCACAAACCACATCGGTCCGCGCTCGCCATCGCGCGCCCGCGCCATGGCTTCCGCGTTGGTCGAGCCGATATGATCGAAGGCGGCGAGCCGGTAGCCGGCCGAGCTGGCTCGAGGACCGAGCGAGAATGCCATCTCAGGGCTGATCCGGCTTAGTCAAAGCCGGCTGGGTATCGATGTTCTTTTTGGGCATGATCTGCTCCGGAAACCGGGGTCCACTTTTCGGGATCATGCCCTAAAAGAGCGACTTCGCGGCGGCCGTCGCCACGCTAACCAGCGGCCCCGGATAGACGAAGAAAAAGATGTTGAACAGGCCCGCGACCGCCAGCACCGTGCGCAGTTCGATACGCATCGGATCGAGCCGGACCAGTGGCTCGTCGAAATACATCACCTTGATGATGGTGAGATAGTAAAATGCGCCGACCACACTGGCGAGCACGCCGATAACGGCCAGCGTGAACAATCCGGCCTTGATCGCCGCGACGAACACATAGAATTTCGCGAAGAAACCCGCCAGCGGCGGAATGCCCGCCAGAGAAAACAACAGCATCGCGAAGACGAACGCCAGCAACGGATTGGTGCGCGATAATCCGGCGAAGTCGCTGATGTTCTCGACATGCTGGCCGTTGCGCTTCATGGTCAGGATGACAGCGAAAGAGCCGAGCGTCATCGACACATAGATCGCGACGTAGACCAGCACGCCCTGCGCGCCTTCAGGCGTGCCTGCAGCCAATCCAACCAGGGCAAAACCCATATGGCCGATCGAGGAATAGGCCATCAGTCGCTTGATGTTCTTCTGGCCGATGGCGGCGAACGACCCCAGCACCATCGAGGCGATCGCGACGAACACCACGATCTGCTGCCATTGCAAGAGGATGCCGGGGAATGCAGTGAGCGTCGCGCGGGTGAACACCGCCATCGCTGCGACCTTCGGCGCGGAGGCAAAAAACGCCGTCACCGGCGTCGGTGCGCCCTCATAGACGTCGGGCGTCCACATATGAAAGGGCACCGCCGAAACCTTGAAGCAGAGCCCGGCAAGCAGGAACACGAGGCCGAACACGATCCCGATGCCGGTGCCGGCCTTTGTGGCCGCCGCGATGCCCGCAAAACTCACGGTGCCGGTGAACCCATAGATCAATGAGGCGCCGTACAGCAGCATCCCCGAGGACAGCGCGCCCAGTACAAAGTACTTCAAGCCGGCTTCAGTGGACCTGACGTTGTCGCGATTGCTCGCCGCCACCACGTAAAGCGCGAGAGACATCAGCTCAAGCCCGAGATAGAGCATGATCAGGTCGCCGGCCGAGATCAGCACCATCATGCCCAGGGTCGAGAGCAGCACCAGGATCGAGTATTCGAAGATCTGCCGGGATGGATCGGCCAGATATTCCGCCGAAAGAACGAGCGTCGCCACCGATCCGATCAGCGTCAGGATTTTCAGGAAGCGGGCAAAGTCGTCGACAATGAAGCCGCCGGCAAATGTCGTCAGTTTGCCCGCGGGCAGCAGCAGCTCCAGCCCGCCGGCGAGCACCAGAAGACAAATCGCAAGGCCGGTGACGAGCCTGGTCGTCTGCTGGCCCCGATAAGCCCCCAGCAGCAAGAGCACCATGGCGCCCGCGGCCAGCACAAGCTCCGGCAGCACGGGCAGCAAGGGATATCCTGCACTCTCAAAGCTCATGGCGCGTTGTTCCGAAGAGTTACGCTCACTGCAGCAGCCCGGCTGCCTTCACGGCAGTGACTGCGGTCGTGTAGTTATTGACGAGTTGCTGCACCGACGCCGCCGACATATCCAGTACCGGCTTCGGATAGATCCCGAACAGGATGGTCAGAGCCACCAGCGGCATCAGCGTCAGGCTCTCGCGGAGGGTAAGATCCTTGATGCTCGCCAGTGACGGCTTCAGCACGCCGAAAATGACCTTGCGATAGAGCCACAGCGCATACGCCGCCGACAGGATCACGCCGGTCGCGGCAAAGCTGGCGGTCGGAATCGAGATCTTGAAGGTGCCGATCAGCGTCATGACTTCGCCGATGAAGCCGGAGGTGCCGGGCAGACCGATATTGGCCATGGTGAAGACCATGAACACCAGCGCGTAAAGCGGCATGCGGTTGACCAGCCCGCCATAGGCCGTGATCTCGCGGGTATGCATGCGGTCGTAAACGACGCCGACGCAGAGGAACAGCGCGCCCGACACGATGCCGTGCGACACCATCTGGAACACGCCGCCGGCGACGCCCTGGGTGGTGCCGGCGAATATCCCCATGGTGACGAAGCCCATATGGGCCACGGAGGAGTAGGCGATCAGCTTCTTGATGTCTTCCTGCATCAGCGCCACCAGCGAGGTGTAGATGATGGCAATGACCGACAGCGAGAAGATCAGCGGGGCGAAATCATGCGAAGCCGCAGGAAACATCGGCAGCGAGAAGCGCAGGAAACCGTAGCCGCCCATCTTCAGGAGAATCGCGGCCAGGATCACCGAGCCTGCGGTCGGCGCCTCGACATGCGCGTCCGGCAGCCAGGTGTGCACCGGCCACATCGGCAGCTTCACCGCGAAGGAAGCGAAAAACGCCAGCCAGGCCCAGGTCTGCAAGTTGCGCGGCACCGCGGTGTGCATCAGGGTTGGAATGTCGGTGGTGCCGGCATTCCAGTACAGCGCCATGATCGCCAGCAGCATCAACACCGAGCCGAGCAGCGTGTAGAGGAAGAACTTGAAGGAGGCATAGACCCGGCGCGGCCCACCCCATACTCCGATGATCAGGAACATCGGGATCAGGCCGCCCTCGAAGAACAGATAGAACAGCACGAGATCGAGCGCGCAGAAGGTGCCAACCATCAGCGTTTCCAGGAGCAGGAACGCCATCATGTATTCGCGCAGGCGTACCGTTACCGATTTCCAGCTCGCCAGAATGCAGATCGGCATCAGCCCGGTGGTCAGGATCACGAATGGCAGCGAGATGCCGTCGACGCCCATGTGATAGGTGATGGTATTGGCAAGCCACGGCGCTTTCTCGACGAACTGAAAGTCCGGCTGCGTTGGATCGAAACGCCAGACCAGGATCAGCGACACCGCGAAGGTGATCAGCGTCGTCCACAGCGCGATCCAGCGCGAATTGCGCCGGGCTGCTTCGTCGTCGCCGCGGCTGATATAGACGATCAACGCACCGACCACCGGCAGGAAGGTGACGAGGGAGAGAATCGGCCAGGTCGTCATCACTGGCCTCCCAAGCCGAACATGAACCAGGTGATCAGTCCGGCGACCCCGATCAGCATCGCAAACGCGTAGTGATAGAGATAGCCGGTCTGCAGCCGCACCACATTGCGTGTGACGTCAAGTACCCGGGCCGACACGCCATCGGGCCCAAAGCCGTCGATGATGTAGCCGTCGCCGACTTTCCACAGGAAACGTCCGAGCCGCTTCGCCGGGCGAACGAAGATCAGGTCATAGAGCTCGTCGAAATACCATTTGTTGAGCAGGAACTGGTAGAGCATCTGATGCTGGTTGGCGAGTTCCTCGGGAACGTAGGGCCGGCGGATATAGAAGACGTAAGACACATAGGCGCCGATCGCCATCATCACCGTCGGGAGTAACTTTATCCACTCCGGGACGGCTTCCATTTCCTCGATGATGTGCGGATGCATCTTCAGCGAGTCGCGGAAAAACTCTTCCACGCCGTGGCCAGCGAACAGTTCCTTGAATGGAAAGCCCGCCAGGATCGATCCGGCCGCGAGAATGCCGATCGGAATCAGCATCCAAAGCGGGCTCTCGTGCGCGGCATCATAATGTTCGGGGTCGTGAGGTTCGCCGAAGAAGGTCTTGAACATCAGCCGCCAGGAGTAAAACGCGGTCAGTCCGGCCGCGATAACGGTCATCAGGAAGCCATAGAACCCCATCGGATTGTCCGAGGCGTAGGCGGATTCGATGATCGCGTCCTTGGAGAAATAGCCTGCGAAGAACGGAAATCCGGTCAATGCCAGCGTGCCGATGGACATGACGAAAAACGTGAAAGGAATCTTGCGCCACAACCCGCCCATGTTGCGGATGTCCTGCTCGTGATGCATCGCATAGATCACCGAGCCTGACCCTAGGAACAACAGCGCCTTGAAGAAGGCGTGGGTGAACAGATGGAACATGCCGACGGAGTAAGCCCCCGCCCCCATCGCCACGAACATGTAGCCGAGCTGCGAACAGGTCGAATAGGCCACGATGCGCTTGATGTCGTTCTGCACGAGGCCGACGGTCGCGGCGAACAAGGCGGTGGTGGCGCCGAAGAACATCACCACGGCCTGCGCAGTTGGCGCCAGTTCGAACAGCGGCGACAATCGCGCCACCATGAAGACCCCCGCAGTGACCATGGTCGCGGCGTGGATCAAGGCCGAGACCGGCGTCGGACCTTCCATGGCATCCGGCAGCCAGGTGTGCAGCAGGAACTGGGCGGACTTACCCATCGCGCCCATGAACAGCAGCACGCATGTCAGCGTCAGCGCGTCGGCGTGCCAGCCGAAGAAGTCGATGGTCTTGCCAGTCAGGTCCGGCGCGGCCGCGAAGATGGTCTCCAAGTCGATCGAGCCGATCAGCATGAAGATCGCGAAAATGCCGAGCAAAAATCCGAAATCGCCGACCCGGTTGACGATGAAGGCCTTGATCGCCGCTGCGTTCGCCGACGGCTTGTGGTACCAGAATCCGATCAGCAGATAGCTCGCCAGCCCCACGCCCTCCCAGCCGAAAAACATCTGCACCAGATTATCCGCGGTCACCAGCATCAGCATCGCGAAGGTGAACAGCGACAGATAGCTGAAGAAGCGCGGCCGGTACGGGTCCTCGTCCATATAGCCGATCGAATACAGATGCACGAGCGACGATATAGTGTTGACCACCACCAGCATTACGGCAGTGAGCGTGTCGATCCGCAGCGACCACGCGACCTGTAGGTCGCCTGATGTAATCCATGGGAACAGCGCGATCCGCGCATCGTGGTGCATGAAGCCGACATCGATCAATACGAACCAGGAGAGCGCCGCCCCGACCAGGAGCAGCCCCGTCGTGATCAGCTCGGCCGCGCGCGAACCCGCCGCCGGCGGCTCGACCGCATGATCGTCGTGGCCGTGATCGTCATTCGAATCGGGCTCGTGGTGAGAGGCATGGATAACGGCCGCATCCTCGTCGACCGGCACGGCGCCATGACCATGCACGTCGCCATGATGCTCGACGGTATCGCCGCTCGGATTGCGCGCATGCGCGCCGAAAATAGCGATCAGCCCGGCGATTACGGCGCCGATCAGCGGCAGAAACACGATTGCCTGGATCATCGGCGCGCCTCTTTGCGCATGATCTCCGGACAGACGGAATCGTTTGTCCGGGAAACCCGGTATCGACCCATCGGGCCGTAGCCCGAGGGCATGCCTTTCCGGATCATGCGTTTAACCCTTCATCAGATTGACGTCCTCAACCGCGATCGAGCCGCGATTGCGGAAGTACACCACCAGCACCGCTAGCCCGATCGCGGTTTCCGCTGCGGCCACCGTGAGCACCAACAGTGCGAATACCTGGCCGACGATGTCGCCGAGAAAGGTCGAGAACGCCACCAGGTTGATATTGACCGCAAGCAAGATCAGCTCGATCGACATTAGGATGACGATGATGTTCTTGCGGTTGAGAAAAATGCCGAGGATTCCGAGCGTGAACAGCATCGCGCCGACCGAGAGATAATGTCCAAGACCGATCGTCATTGCACCCACTCCGGCGCGTCCGCGTCCTGCAGGCCCTGGCCAGAGGCCACCTTACGCAGGCTCATCGCAAGTTCGGGCGTCCGCGCGTTCTGCACATTGATGTCCTGCCGCTTGACGCTGGCCTTGTGGCGCAGCGTCAGCACGATGGCGCCGATCATCGCGACCAGGAGCACCATACCGGCGATCTGGAAGTAGTAAATGTACCTGGTGTAGAGCACGAGACCGAGCGCTTCGGTATTGCTGACGTTATCGGGGATCGCCGCGGTAATCGACTTGGCGACGCCGGCATTGATGACCCATCCGCCACCCACCAGCAGCAATTCGGCGAGGAATATCCCGCCGATCACGAGACCGATCGGCAGATATTCCAGAAAGCCCGAGCGCAGTTCGGTGAAATCGACATCCAGCATCATGATGACGAACAAGAACAGCGTTGCGACTGCGCCGACATATACGAAAATGAGAACCATCCCCAGGAATTCAGCGCCCATCAGCACGAACAGGCCGGACGCGTTGACAAATGCCAGGATCAGAAACAGCACGGAATGCACGGGATTACGCGACACAATCACCATGACAGCCGAGGCCACGCAGATGCCGGCGAAGAGATAGAAGAACAGCGCGGAAAGGATCATGCCCTAACCTCACCGGTACGGCGCGTCGAGTTCGATCGATTTCGCAAGCTCCCGCTCCCAGCGGTCGCCATTGGCGAGGAGTTTCTCCTTGTCATAATAGAGTTCCTCGCGCGTCTCGGTGGCGAATTCGAAATTCGGCCCCTCGACGATGGCATCGACCGGACAGGCCTCCTGGCACAGACCGCAATAGATGCATTTCACCATGTCGATGTCGTAGCGGACGGTACGGCGGGTGCCGTCGTTGCGGCGCGGCCCGGCCTCGATGGTGATTGCCTGTGCCGGACAGATCGCCTCGCACAGCTTGCAGGCGATGCAGCGTTCCTCGCCATTGGGATAGCGGCGCAAGGCATGCTCGCCGCGAAAGCGGGGCGAGATCTGCCCTTTCTCGAACGGATAATTCAGCGTCGGCTTCGGCTTGAAGAAATAGCGCATGGCAAGAAAGAACGCCGACACGAATTCGGACAAGAGCAGCGAGCGGGCCGTGGCGTTGACATTGATACTCATGGCGACCTCATGTCGGCGCGATCCCGGCGAAATGCAGCACGCCGGCGACGATGACCACCATCGCCAGCGACAATGGCAGGAATACCTTCCAGCCGAGCCGCATCAATTGGTCGTAGCGGTAGCGCGGCACGATCGCCTTCGCCATCGCAAACAGGAAGAACATGAAAAATACCTTGAGCGTGAACCAGATCACCCCGGGTATCCAGGTGAAGGGCGGCACCGCGATCGGCGGCAGCCAGCCGCCCAGGAACAAGATCGTGGCCATCGCGCACATCGTGGTGATCGCCACGTATTCGCCGAGCATGAACAAGAGATACGGCGTCGAACCGTATTCGACCATGAAACCCGCGACCAGTTCGGATTCGGCTTCCACCAGGTCGAACGGCGGACGGTTGGTTTCCGCCAGCGCTGAGACATAGAACACCACGAACATCGGAAGCAGCGGCAGCACGTACCAGTTCAGGAACGTCAGCCGGGGCACTCCGATCAGGCTTCCGAGGCCATGTGTATTCTGCGCCTCCACCACGGCGGAGAGATTGAGCGATCCCGCGCAAAGCAGGACAGTGATGATGACGAAGCCGATCGAGACCTCGTAACTCACCATTTGCGCCGCCGAGCGGAGCGCTGCAAGGAACGGATATTTCGAATTCGACGACCACCCGGCCATGATGATGCCGTAGATCGACAGCGACGAGATCGCAAAGATATAGAGCACGCCGACATTGATGTCGGAAATAACCCAGCCCAGATCCATCGGGATCACAGCCCAGGCCGCGAGCGCCAGCACGCAACTCACCAGCGGCGCCAGCAGGAACACGCCCTTGTTGGCGCCGGAGGGGATGATCGGCTCCTTCAACACGAACTTCAAGAGGTCGGCAAAGGACTGGAACAGGCCCCACGGGCCGACCACGTTGGGTCCGCGGCGGATCTGCACCGCTGCCCAGATCTTGCGGTCGGCCAGCAGGATGTAGGCGATCGCAATCAAAAGCACGACGAGCAAGAGCACGCTCTGCGCGACCATGACGATGAGCGGCCAAAGGTAGCCGGTCCAGAATGCGCTTGCGAAGAATTCAGCCATCAGGTCACGCTCACTCCGCTGCCGTCAGCATTTTGCCGGAGGCCAGGCGGGAACAT
>VAZH01000615.1 GCA_005884465.1 Alphaproteobacteria bacterium
TGGTTGGCGGGCTCGCGGATGCCATCACGCCCTGGCTGACGCCTGACCTGCGCGCCCGCCTGAGGTCTCCTGACGCCGACGCGGCGGCCGGCGCGTTACTGTTGGCGCGAGGGCGGCTTGACCTGCCCAAGAAAGAAACTGACCATGAACAGGCTTCAAAGTTCCGCGCTTGATGGCGCATGGATCAACTATATGGCCACCGAAGAAGTCGATCCCCGCTTTGTCGATCTTGATGCATGGTCGCTGACGTCAGCGATGGAAGCGATGTGGGAGGGCCAGCTTGCGGCAGTCGCGGCGATCGGCCATGCCCTTCCCGCGATCACTGCGGCGACCGAAGCGGCCGAGGCGGCGCTGGATGATCACGGACGCATTGTGTATGTCGGCGCCGGCACTTCGGGCCGCGTGGCGGTCCAGGACGGCGCCGAGCTGATGCCGACCTTCGCCTGGCCCCGCGAGCGCGTCCGCTTCATCGTCGCCGGCGGAGACAGCGCGTTCGTCACCAGCATCGAGGGTGCGGAGGATGATGTCGACGATGCGGTCAAGCAGATCAATGCCGCGCAGCTCACGCCGCACGACGTGGTGATCGCCGTTGCCGCCAGCGGAACAACGCCATTCACGGTCACCGCACTGCAGCAGGCAGGCTCTTCCGGTGCAGTGACGATCGGTGTTGCCAACAATCCCGGCACCGCACTGCTGGCGTCGGCAAAGTTTCCGATTCTGATCGAGACCGGCTACGAGCTGATCGCCGGCTCCACGCGGATGAAGGCGGGCACCGCGCAGAAGGTTGTGCTCAACCTGATCTCCTCAGGAATCATGCTGCGCCTTGGCCGGGTGTACCGCGGCATGATGGTGAACATGCAGCCGACCAATGCCAAGCTGAAGCGGCGCGCCGAGGCCATGGTGGCGCAAATCGCGCACTGTGATCCGTCGCACGCGGCACGCTGGCTTGAGCAGGCCGAGGGAGACGTCAAGACGGCAAGCCTGCTGGCATTGGGTGTCGACAGGGTTGATGCCGAGACCATTCTAAAAAACTGTGACGGCAACCTTCGGCGCGTGTTTGCCGAACTCGCCAAGGATCGTAATTCGCATCGTGACCGGCATCCCAAGGGAGCGGCGGCGCGCAAGCAAGGCGGAGCGGTTGAGTCGTGACGACATCCGCGATGGCGAGCGAAATCGGGGAAAGCGCGGATGTTGTCGCCAAAATTGTTCGTAGCCGCCCCGCCACGCGCGACATCGCACAGCGAATTGGGATTGGCTCCGCCCCCCTGTGCGTCGTGTGCGGCCGGGGAAGCTCCGGGCATGCCGGGGTTTTCTTGAGATATCTTGTCGAGACGCGGCTTCGCCTCCCCGTTTCAGCCAGCGCGCCTTCGGTGATCACGGCATTTCGCACGCCCTTGATGCTGCGCCATGCGCTGTTCATCGTGATCTCGCAATCCGGGCGCAGCCCGGATCTTGTCGCGGCGACCAGGTCGGCGCGCGCCGCGGGCGCCCGCACCATCGCCATCGTCAATGCGACGTCGTCGCCGGTGGCTGACGAAGCGGAGTTCGTCGTTCCGATCGAAGCCGGCAGAGAGCACTCCGTAGCGGCGA